>DAITMY010000112.1:0-7337 GCA_036834925.1 Asticcacaulis sp. | reverse complement strand
CCTCCGGCCTTTCAGGCCACCTCCCCCCAAAGCGGGGAGGAGATAAGAAGTAATCCCTTGTTTTTCCTCCCTTTTTTAAGGGGGCGGCACGGGGCGGAGGGGATCAAAGCGCCGATCCCCCTCCGCGAGGGCTGCCCCCCGCACTGTAAGCCCTACTTCAGGAACGTCTCGACTTCGCTGTGGAAGCGGTCGCGGGCGTCGATCTGGATGAAGTGGGCGCTGTCGTCGATCCGCACCAGGTTTGCGCCCTTGAGGGTCATATAGGCCCCCTTGTACCAGCCATCAGCCATCTGGGCCGTATAGGGCAGGCCCGCATGCCAGGCGTAGAGCACAGTCGTGGGCGCGGTGACGGCGGGCAATTCGGACGACAGGCGGGTGTTGAGCAGTTCGTGATAGGCGTTGGCATTGAGCGTGCGGTCGCTGCTGAGAGCCGAGGCCAGCACCGGGCCGCGGGCGCTTTCGGTCTTGACCATGCCGTTGATCACTTGCGTGACCTGAGCCTTGTTGGCCTCATCCGAGGCGCTGATCATGCCCTTGCGCATGGCATCGGATGTGGCCGCGACCTGTTCAGCGCTGGCTTGCGGCCCGAGGACGAACATGTACATGTCCGGCACCATATCGACGACCATCAGGCGGCTGATGGCATCGGGATGACGCGCGGCTACCATCATGCCGATGGTCCCGCCCATGGAGTGGCCGATCAGGGCCGGTTTTTTTAGGCCTGCGCCCTTGATATAGGCCGCCAGTTCCTCTGCGGTGTCTGCGACCGGGCGGCCCGTGGCATTGCCCGCCACCGGCGTGCCGTCATAGCCGTTGATTTGCAGGACATGCACGCGGAAGCGGCCTTCGAGGCTGGCCGCCAGCGGCTCCCACACACTGCGCGACGAGCTGAGGCCGTGGACCAGCACCACATCCGGGGCACCGGCCTTGCCGCGTACCTGCACCGAGAACCGTGCGGTTTCTGCGGTCTTGCCGGGGGCGTAGGCGAGGGGTGCCGGTTTCTGGGCGGTGGCGGATGCCGGGCTGTGGGCCAAAGCTGTGGGGGCGCCCCCAACAAGGGCAACAGACAGGGCCAAGCTTAAGGCCATGGCGAGCGTAGAGGTGTTTTGGCGACGAAACATGCGTGTCCTCCCAATTGGACTTTAATTAACTTTGTAAAACAAAGTACTTTTTACACCGCGATCTGGCAAGCTCCCACGTCGCGTTTTTTAATCTTTTTTCTTGCCCCATCCGGTCAGGCGATCCATCAGGCCTGACGCCCAGCCGGGCTTTTTGGGTTGCTCCGACTTCGCCGATGTAGCGGTCTCTGAGGGGGTCTCTTCAGCGGCCTCAGCGCTAGGGGCAGCGGCCTCTGCCACAGGGGCCTCGGCGATCACTTGCGGCGTGCGCGCCTTGGCAGGCTTGAGGGTATCGGCAAACAGCGCCGCTTCGTCGGGGGTCAGGAGGGCTTGGAAAATGTCCTCGCGGCCCGCGAGCCGCTTGGCCGCATGCTCGCAATCCCCCGGCAGGGACCAGTTGATATAGGCCCCGGAGGCGGGCTCTGGCTTGGCCAGACGCACGCGGTCCCAAGCGGCAAAGCCCGCGCTACGTTGAGATTCCGCCCGGACCCGACCCGTCTCTGTCTTGCCGTCGGGGGCGGTGCTGAGGGCCGCCTCGTAGCCGCGCAAATAGGCCGACCCGATGGTCTGGATGGTTTCGCTCAGCGGCAACACGCTTTGGACGCGCTCAGCGATGTCCATGTGGCCGGACAAGGCCCCGTGGCACCACGCGACCCGGCCAAAATCATCCGCCGGGGCATCCGCGATCAGCGGCACCGGCAGGACGCGCACATCGGCCCGCCTGCCACCGGTGTTCAGCGGCCCCGTGTCCGCCGGGGGCACAGGTTGGGCCTCAAGTGCGGCGATCAGCATGAGAGAAACAAGCATAAGCCCTCCGGGGTAAGCGCAGACAGAGGCACGGGATGCAACAGGTCAGACGCAGTCCCGGCCCCATACTGTGTCTGACTGAGTTTTCCTGACTGTATCGTGAACCGCTTGGCCATGATAGGGTCACAATCTGTCGTAAGCGTGGCGAGACCTCGTTCTAATCCGGAATACGCATGTCTTTTTTTGCTGCCATAGCCGCCCTAGCGGTGCGCCGGTTCGATGCAGCCGAGTGTCCGGATTGCCCGCCGGGACCTCCGGGGGCGGATCCGGCCTTTACGACGGCGGTCACGGCCCTTGGGGCCAAGCTGGCGCGGGCAGACGGTCTGGCCGATCCGGGCGAGCGTCAGGCGTTTTTGAATGTTTTCCAGCCTGAAGCCCGGGCAGAGCGTGATGTGCTGCAACTTTATGATCTGGCGCGGCAAACGACTCTAGGCTTTGAGAGCTATGCGCGGCGTCTGGCCAAGCGTTACCGCAATTGCCCGCAACTGCTCGAAGATGTGCTGGATGGATTGTTCCATATTGCGACGTCGGATGGCCGGTTCAATGCCGAAGAGGACGCCTACCTCGCTGAGGTCGCACGCCTTTTTGCCCTGAGCGAGCGCGACTATTTTCGGATCCGTGCCAGCCATATCGGGCTGCATGCCGACGATCCGCATGCCGTGCTGGGGATCGAGCCAGGGGCCTCGCTGGAGGGCGCGCGTCGTGCCAGAAACCGGCTTTTGGCCACCTTACATCCGGACACGGTCCGGGCCCGAGGTCTTCCTTCGGAATACGAAGCCGTGTTTACGGCCAAGTCTGCCCGGATCAATACTGCCTATGATGCACTTCGGGCGCTTCATGCCGCTCCGGTCCTGAACTAAAGCGACCGGTGAACTTTTTGTCAGGTTGCGGAATTCTGGGGCTGCGTTGGTTGACCCGCAGATCCGAGAGGACCAGATTAGACGTAGCGGTATGGATTGGCCGCCAAACAGGAACAAACAATGTCACCACAGTTTCTTCATGCTCTGGCGGGTTTGAACCGCGCCCGCGCCCGTTTGCAAAGCGGGGGTTTGCTGGCTCGCCTGCTGGGCGCTGTGGGGCTGATGGTGGCCATTGTGGCTGTGGTGTTTGCAGCCTTGTTCGCGATGGTGTTGGCCGCCGGTCTGGCGGTGATGGCGCTCTTGGGTGGGCTGCTGATGCGTGTTACGGGCGCGCGGATGCGTACTGAGCGCGCGGCGGCGGCGGCCCAGGCTCGGGCTCAGGCCTACCGCTCGCCCCAAGCCGGAGCGGAGGGGCCTGTGATCGAAGCGCGCAAGGTCGGTCATGCTTGGGTGGCCTATGGCTGCGAGCCGCCCCGCACATAAGCGCGTGCGGTTGACACTCTGAAGTGGGCGATCGAAAAGCGGCTATGACCCTTGACGCTGATTTGACACTCATTGATGCCCCGTCACCGAATTCGGATGCCCGGCGTGGCCCGCCCGACATGCTGGTGCTGCATTACACCGGCATGCAAACGGGCGAGGCGGCTCTCGCGCGCCTATGTGATCCCGAGGCCAAGGTATCCGCCCATTACTTGATCGAAGAGGCCGGGCGCATCTTTACGCTCGTGCCCGAAGAGCGGCGCGCTTGGCACGCCGGGGTGTCATTCTGGAAGGGCGAAACCGATATCAATGCGGTGTCTATCGGGATCGAGCTGGTCAATCCGGGGCACGAATTCGGTTACAGGCCCTTCCCGGAAGCACAGATCGTGGCCTTGATTGCGCTGATGGGTGACATTCGGGGGCGCTGGACCATCCCGGATCGCCGGATCGTGGGGCATTCAGACGTGGCCCCTGCACGCAAACAAGATCCCGGCGAGCTGTTTCCCTGGAAAGATTTGGCACGGGCAGGACATGGCCTGTGGGTCGAGCCAGATCCCGCGCCGGGGCCGGTGCTGGATCTGGGCGATAGCGGGCCGGGGGTCTTTGCCCTCCAGGCCGGGCTGCACCGGTTGGGCTATGCGCCGCTGCCGTCTGGCACCTATGATGACGAGACCCGCACGCTTGTGACAGCCTTTCAGCGCCATTGGCGTCCGTCCTGTGTCGATGGCCGTGCCGATGGTGACACCCGGGCGCGATTGATGGCGCTCTTGCGTCTGGCCGCCTTGGAGGCCGATGCCGAGGGCTAAGGGCTTCAACCCTCTTGCCAATTCCGGCTGATCAGCGCACAGACAGTCTGGGCCAGAGGATCGGGCGGTCGCGGTGGGCAACCATCGAGGAAAGTCCGGGCTCCACTGTGACAAGGCGGCGGGTAACGCCCGCCGGGGGTGACCCTAGGGATAGCGCCACAGAAAGCAAACCGCCACAGTCCGCTGTGGTAAGGGTGAAAGGGTGCGGTAAGAGCGCACCGCGGGCCTGGTAACAGGACTGGCACGGCAAGCCCCGCCTGGAGCAAGACCAAGTAGGAACGGCACGCCCCGCTTCGGTGGGGACAGGGCGTCACAGCCCCTGATCGTTCGGGTCGGTCGCGAGAACTGCGTGGCGACATGCAGTCCAGAGGAATGATCGTCGCATCGGGCTTCGGCCCGGTGATACAGAACCCGGCTTACAGATCCTCTGGCCCAATATCCCTGAAATAGGGTTTTTAGCGACTAAATTTAGTTGCAAGTCCGCATGCTTTTGGTACTTTATTCTTTGAGTGTCGGGAGTGGTCTTGGGCATGACTCAGCGCGAAAAGCTCATTGCGCGGCTCAAAAGTCGCCCCCGGGATTTACTTGGGATGAACTGGTCCGGCTGCTGACCGGGTTGGGGTATGCCGAGGTTGTGTCTGGAAAAACAGGCGGATCCCGCAGGCGGTTCGTCCACGACACGGCACCAACCATAGCCTTGCACAAGCCGCATCCCGGCAACATCGTCAAGATGTACGTCATCGCGGATGTTCTGCGGGTTTTGACCGAGGAGGGTCAGATTTGAGCACGATGCTGGAATACAAAGGCTATCTCGGATCTGTTGAGTATAGCGACGAAAACGAAGTCCTTCATGGGCGTCTGGAATTCATCCGTGACTTTATCGCCTACGAAGGCGTGGACGCAAAAGGTCTCAAACAGGCCTTTCGTGAAGCCGTCGACGATTATCTGGCGCTGTGCGAAGCGCAGGGGCGCAAGCCGGATGTGCCGCTAAAGGGCAGCTTTAATGTGCGTCCGGGACCGGATCTGCATAAGCGCGCCATGCTCTATGCCAAGCGCCAGGGGGTAAACCTCAATACGGTCGTCAGTGATGCTTTGCGCCGCTATCTCGACCGTGAGGAGCATGCGGCCTGAGGGGTGAATACTTGACCTCTTGAGCGAATTTCACGCTCTCTCTGCAAAAAATTAATATTTATGAATGCTATTTCTCCGGTCTGCTGCCAAGCAGGGCGGCCGTATGCGTTGCGCTCACTTGAGGCAGTTTTCTTATGTTCTTGCACTGTTCTGTGACTGAAATCACAGGGTGAAAAAACATCGCTCGATAAGCTGTTAAGAGGCATTAAGGGTCATTGCATCCCACTTTATCCCATGTTAACCCAAATCTAGGCGGCGCAAGCGGCGCGCGTTGGATGGGCTGGCGCGAACAGGAATTCAGCAGGGGCGGGACCGGGTCCCGGGGTGGCGCGAGTGTTTCTCTCGACCTTCGAGAAACCACTGGATGCGAAACGGCGCTTCGTGGTGCCGCAGGACTTCCGCGCGGCTGCGACCTCGCCGACCGGCGCGCCCGAGGGCGTGTTCTGCTTTCCCTCCATGGAAGCCGATTGCATTGAGGGCGGTGGTCAGGCCCTGTTTGATCGCTATCAAGCGCTGATCGAAAGCTATCCTTTTGGCTCGCCGGAACGCTCGGCCTTCGAGACCGAGGTGTTCGGGGGCATGCACCGTCTGAGCTTCGACAGCGCCGGGCGGATCACCTTGCCCGATGGCCTGTGTGAACAATTCGGCCTGACCGACAAGGTCGTGGTGGTCGGACTCAATAGCCGCTTTCAGATCTGGTCGCCCGAGGCCTATGCCACCTGGCGGGTCAAACAGCGCGACATGGCGCGTCAGGCGTTGCGGGCTCTATCGACCGTCCCGACGGCAGGCGGTGCGGCATGATCCCGGAGTCTCAAAGCGATGCGCCGCACATCTCCGTCTTGCTTACGGGCGTACTTGATGCCTTAGCCCCGTCTGAGGGCAAGGTGATCGTGGATGGCACCTTTGGCGCAGGCGGCTATTCGCGGGCGCTGTTGGCGGCCGGAGCGCGGGTGATTGCCTTTGACCGTGATCCCAGCGTGCGGCCCTTTGCTGAGGCGCTGGCGGCGGAATATGGCGCGCGCTTTACCCTAGTGCTGCGGCCGTTTTCCGAAATGACTGAGGGGCTGGCCGATCTGGGGCTAGAGGCCGTGGACGGTATCACCCTCGATATCGGCGTCTCGTCCATGCAGCTCGATCAGGCCGAGCGCGGGTTTTCCTTCATGCGCGACGGGCCGCTCGACATGCGCATGGCCGATCACGGGCCGACCGCGGCGGATGTGGTCAATACCGCTGAGGCCGTCGAGCTGGCCGACATTTTCTGGACCTATGGCGAAGAGCGGGCCTCGCGGCGGATTGCTGCGACGCTCGTGCGGCGGCGAGCAGAGGAACCCTTTGCCCGCACACTGGATCTGGCGGCGGTGGTCGAGGCGTGTCTGGGCGGGCGTCGGGGCGCACCCGTGCATCCGGCCACGCGCGTGTTTCAGGCCCTGCGCATTCACGTCAATGATGAGCTGGGCGAGCTGAAGGCGGCGCTCGCGGCCTCAGAACGCTTGCTGGTCCCCGGTGGGCGGCTCGCCGTCGTGACTTTTCATTCGCTCGAAGACCGGATCGTCAAATCCTTTCTGACGGAACGGGCCGGGCGGCTGCCTTCGGGCTCGCGTCATGCGCCGCCGGTCGAGACCGGTCCCGCGCCGACGTTTTCCTTGCTGTTCAAGGGGGCTCAGGTCCCCACGGAGGCCGAACTGGCCGCCAACCCCCGGGCGCGTTCTGCAAAATTGCGGGCCGCGCAACGGACTGAAGCCCCAACTTGGGAGATCCAGTCATGACCCCGTTTATGGCTCTGTTTGAGCGTCGTGTGCGTGGTGTGCGTCTGATCGAAGTGGTGACAGGCGCTTTGTGTATTTTGCTGGTGCTTTGGGTCTATCTGGCCAAGGCTGATGCCTCGGCGGAACGCAATCAGATCGCGGCACTGGAGCGGAAAATCCGCGAGGAGCAAAAAGCGGTCCGTTTGCTGCGCGCCGAAGCGGCCCACTTGGAGCAACCCGATCGGATCGAGACCTTGGCCCGGAATTTTCTGGGCATGCAGCCGACGTCTGCCCGTGATGAAGTCCGGCCTGAGGCGCTGATCGAGGTGGCCCGTCTGGGGGCGCCCGCCCGCCCGGCGCCCGTTGATCCTGCCAGCAAAGTGCCAATGG
>DAITMY010000111.1:0-7344 GCA_036834925.1 Asticcacaulis sp. | reverse complement strand
ATGTGGGGGGCTATAGGTATGTTCTTATCGACACCTTTGGCTGTGTTGGTCATGGCGATTCTGGCGGAATTCAAGAGCACGCGCTGGATTTCTGTACTCCTGTCTGCAGACGGCAACCCTTATCCACAGGAAAGATAGACACAAAGTTTTGGAATCTTGGTCTATCATCGTACTTAAGTAGGAATAAATGCGGAAAATCTGCATGTTAACCATTTTAACATGCACATGATACTTGCATGCAGTACAATGTCACAGAACTGTGAATTTCACATGGACTGACGATTATGCTGCGATGCGTTATGTTAACTTCAGATGGAAACGAGGTCTTGACCTCACCCATCTCGCAGTCTGTCCATCCCGTCCCCCCCCAATGACCGGACAGACTGCCGTTGAAGCCATAAGCCTATCCCCCCCTTTAGGCGTGGCTTTCTGAAAAGCCGTCGGGTGCTTTGCATCCGACGGCTTTTGTTTTTTTCCAGAGTGATCTAGCAAGAGAGAGACTATTCACCATGCCGGCATAAGCTGGTGGCCGACACAACGACAGAGGATATGACGTCCCATGGATGGCTCAGGAAACCGCACGCGCGTGCTCGATGTATTGTCGAAAGCCTTTGCGACGGGTCTGGGGCGGCCCTCGGTCACAGAGCTGGATCGGATGGAGCATGAGTTCTTGGTTCATGCTCTGGAAGATTACTCGCCCAGCGAGATCCCGGACTACACACCTGAAGATTTCGGCATCACTCTGGCCGAGTTCTGGCGCTCGGGTGAAGTTCGCCAATCGACGAACCTGGCCCTGAAACGAATCCGTCGAGCGGAAAGCCAAGATGGCAATGAGCTGCCATATGAATTGATCGAACTGATCCAAGACGATGCGCCGTTCCTTGTCGATACGGTCATGGGTGAACTGGCTGACCAAGGTGTGTCGGTCCGCGCCATGTTCCACCCGCTGGTGACGCTAGAGCGCAATGTCGACGGGCGTCGCAAATTGCCGACGGGGCCGCATCGCGAGTCGATGATCCTGATCGTTGTCGATTGCATGACCGACGAGCGTCGTAAGGCGCTGAGCGAAGGTCTGGACATCGCTCTGGCCGACTTGCGTGTTTCGGTTCTCGATTTCGATCGCATGCTCAAGCTGATGCAGAGTGAAATTGATGGTCTCAAGAAAGGTGTTCCGGGTGTCGATCCGGCTGTGCTCGAAGAAAACATCGCCTTCCTGCAATGGCTTCATGGCGACCACTTCGTCTTCCTCGGCGCGCGCGGTTACACCTACCCGCGCGCTAAAGATGGTAGCTATGCCGCTGAAGCCCCGTTGAACCTGCACCAAGAAGGTCTCGGGGTTCTGCGCGACCCGAACCGTCCGGTACTTCGCAGCGCCAATGAGCCAGCCGTGTTGACGGCCCAGATGCGCCGCCAGCTGGATCTGTCTGAGCCGGTGACTGTGGCCAAGGCCAACCTGCGTTCGCGGGTTCATCGCCGCACCTATATGGATTATGTCGGCATCAAGCGGTATGGCCCAGACGGTAAGCCAGCGGGCGAAGTCCGCTTTGTCGGCCTGTTTACCGCCGAAGCCTATGACCAAGCCTCACGCGATGTACCGCTGATCCGCCGCAAGGTTGCCAATGTCATGGCGCGCGCCGGTAAAACGCCGGACAGCCATAATGAAAAGCGCCTGCGTCACATCGTGGAAGGCTACCCGCGTGACGAACTGTTCCAGATGTCGGAAGACGATCTGCTGAACATTTCTCAGGGGATTTTGCACCTGATTGACCGGCCCCAAGTGCGTCTGTTTACACGCCGCGATCCGTTTGATCGGTTCTATTCCGTGCTGCTTTACATTCCGCGCGATCTCTATGACTCGTCGGTGCGCAAGAAGGCGGCGGACTATCTGGCGGATGCCTATGGCGGGCGAATTTCAGCCTGGTATCCCCAGCTTGATGACACGCCGCTGGTCAGGATCCACTACATTATTGGCGTGACTCCGGGCGATCATAACGAGCCGGATGAGGATGTCCTTGAGGCGGAAATCGCTGAAATGGCACGGGCTTGGACCGAGCGCTTTGAAGTGGCGGCGCGCGAAAGCGGCCTTCTGGCCACGCTGCCGATCGCGGGCCATTGGGCTGAGCGCCTACCGCTGGCCTATCGCGAGCGTTACAGCGTTGAAGAGGCCTTGCTGGATCTGGAGACCATCGCGTCGGCAGATCCGGAGCATGGCATGGCGGTTCGCGCCTTCCGTTCGGAAAACGACAGCAACCTGCGCTTCCGCTTTAAGCTGTATCACAAAGGCGATGAGGCTGTGCCCCTCGCCGATGTGTTGCCGATCCTCGACAACATGGGCCTCAAGGCCATGGAAGAGTACGGTCATCCGGCTGAAGCCCGCGCGGGCGAAGAGACTTGGTGGATCCACGAATTCGTCATCGAAGATCCGCATGGCGCAAACCTGAAATTCTCTGACGTCAAGGGACCGTTTGAGTCGGCGTTTGTGGCGATCTGGAAGGGCTGGACCGAAAACGACGGCTTTAACCGTATGGCGCTGCTGGGCCTGTCCTGGCGTGAAGTGGCGGTGTTCCGAGCCCTATGCCGCTATCGTCAGCAGTCTGGCATGGATCCCAGCCAGGCCATCCAAGAAGCCGCTCTGATCGAGCATTCGGATGTGACGCGCAAGCTGCTGGATCTCTTCCAGCTGCGTTTCGATCCGGCCCATGCCGATGCCGCCAATCGTGTTGAACGCTCAGAGGCCATAAGTGCGGACATTGAAGTCCTGCTTCAGAGCGTGGCCAGCTTGGATTACGACCGCGTGCTGCGCCGTCTGGCCGCGCTGATCAATGCCATTCAGCGCACGAATTACTATCAGACCGACGCCAAGGGGGCCGTTAAGTCCTACATCTCGTTCAAGATCCACAGCCGCGAGCTAATCGATCTGCCGCAACCCAAGCCCTTGCGGGAAATCTTTGTTTGGTCGCCGCGCGTCGAGGGTGTGCACCTGCGCTTTGGTCCGGTGGCCCGCGGGGGGTTACGCTGGTCGGATCGCCGGGATGACTTCCGCACCGAAGTCCTAGGGCTCGTGAAGGCCCAGCAGGTCAAAAACGCCGTGATCGTACCGGTCGGCTCCAAAGGCGGGTTCTATCCTAAGCATCTTCCGCGCGGCGGTACCCCGGACGCGGTGCGGGCTGAAGCCATTGAGGCCTACAAGATTTTTTTGTCGGGTCTGCTCGACTTGACGGACAACATCGATGCAGCGAATACCCTAATCCCGCCGCAAAATGTTGTGCGCTGGGACAAGGACGATCCGTACTTGGTCGTGGCCGCTGACAAGGGCACGGCCACCTTCTCGGATATCGCCAACAGCGTTTCAGCGGCCTACGGTTTCTGGCTGGGCGATGCCTTCGCCTCGGGTGGATCCATCGGGTATGACCACAAGGCCATGGGCATCACCGCCAAGGGCGCCTGGGAAGCGGTCAAGCGCCACTTCCGCGAGATGGGCAAGGACATCCAGTCCGAGACCTTTACCGCCGTCGGTGTGGGCGACATGTCTGGTGACGTGTTCGGTAACGGTATGCTGCTGTCCAAGCAGACCAAGCTTGTGGCGGCGTTTGACCACCGCGACATCTTCATTGATCCCAATCCGGACCCCGCCGTATCGTGGGAAGAGCGCAACCGTATGTTCGCCCTGCCGCGCTCGTCTTGGCAGGACTATGACAAGTCCAAGATTTCTGAGGGCGGCGGCATCTTCCCGCGCTCAGCCAAATCCATTGCTTTGACGCCACAGATCAAGGCCTTGTTACAGATCAACGAAGACGCTCTGTCGCCGATGGATCTGATGCGCGCGATCCTCAAGGCGCCGGCAGAGTTGCTCTATTTCGGGGGCATCGGGACCTATGTGAAGGCTCCGTTCGAGAGCCACCTCGATGTTGGCGACAAGGCCAATGACGCTATCCGCGTCGACGGCAATGAGCTTCGGGCCAAGGTGATCGGCGAGGGGGCCAACCTCGGCATGACCCAGGCCGGGCGCATCGCCTTTGCGCGGTCGGGAGGCCGGATAAATACCGATGCCATCGATAACTCGGCCGGGGTCGATTGTTCCGACCATGAAGTGAACATCAAGATCTTGGTCGGCATGCTGCTCGGAAATGGCAAGGTCAGTGCGGATAACCGCACGGCTCTGTTGGCTTCGATGACGGATGATGTCTCGCGCCACGTGCTGGTGCATAACTATGACCAGACCCTGGCTCTGACATTGCAAGAAGCGACGTCTGCCCAGGATATCGACGCGGCCAACCGCTTCATGACTCGCCTCGAAAGTGCCGGTAAGCTGGACCGCAAGGTTGAAGGTTTGCCAGCACCCCACGGCATTCAGGAACTGGCCGCGCAAGGGAAGGGCTTGACCCGTCCGGAACTGGCGGTCCTGACGGCCTATTCCAAGAACGTGCTGTTCGAAGACGTGGTCGCTAGCACCGCACCGGATGATGCGTTCTTTGAGACGACACTTAAGCGTTATTTCCCGGACGCTTTGGGTGGCTTTACATCGGAAATGGCCAGCCATCGCCTGCGTCGGGAGATTATCGGGACGGTTCTGACCAATGAACTGGTCAATATGGCTGGACCGACCTTCCCCGACCGCCTGAGAGCTTCGGTGGAATGCAACACGGGAACCCTCGTGCGTTGCTTTGAAGCTGCGCGTCAGATTCTGCGCCTTGATTCAGCATGGAAGAAGGTCTCGGAGCTGGATAACCGGATCCCAGCAGAGGCCCAGACCGCACTTTATCAGGAATTGTCGCTGGTTCTCCGTCGCCTCTGCTACTGGCTGGGCCGCAAAGTGGGCAAGACCGAGGTTTCGGTCACCCAGTTGATCGAGCAGTACCGCCCGTCAATCGATGCTTTGCGTCAAGAGGGCTTGGATCTGTTCGGCGGGTTTGAAGAGAGCCGGATTGCAGAGCGTATCCAAGGCTTTGTGGTTGCGGGCGCGCCTGAGGATCTCGCCCTTCAGATCGGTCTGTTGCGTGGCTATATCTCGTCGCTGGATATTGCTGATCTGGCCCGCGAACACAGCTGGACCGCCGCCCCTGCCGCTCGGGTCTATCACCAGGTCGGCAATGCCCTTGAATTTGACCGGATGCGTGCGGCGGTGGGTTCGCTCTACAGCCAGGATCATTGGGAACGGCTCGCCATGCGCCGCTTGCAGGAAGATCTGATGTCTGAGCAGCGTACGGTTGTTGCTGCCGTGCTGGCCTCGGCCAAGGAAGCGGCCGGCGCAACCGAAGACACGGCCCTTCGTGCCGTCGAAGCCTGGAGCGCAAGCCGTCAGGCCAAGATTGACGAGGTGAAACGCACCATCACCGAGATCGAACAAAGCGGTCCGGGCTGGAGCTTTGCCAAACTCACCATTGCCAACTCGGCTCTGCGTGAGCTGGCGCAATCGGTGTAACGCAGCATGGGTATCCGCAAGTTTCTGCTGGTGGTCGATGACAGCCCGGAATTCCGGGCGGCCCTCAGCTATGCGTGCGGACGGGCCAAATCGACCGGCGGTATGGTGGCGCTGCTCAAAGCGCTACCGCCGTCGGAATTCGAACATTGGTCGGGGGTTCGGGATGAAATTGAGCGGGAACAACGCGCTCAGGCCGAGACCCTCCTGACCGGGCTCAGCGCCGAGGTTGCCCGTCGATCCGGGGCCCCGGCTGAGTATCTGATTCAGACCGGTGAAATCCGTGATGCGATCCGCACGGCGCTCTCGGATGATCCCCATATCAAGGTGCTGGTGCTTGCGGCAGCCGCGGGCAGCCGCGGCCCTGGGCCACTTATTTCCAGCTTGGCGCGTGATGGGGTCAATGCCCTCGGGGGGAACCGCGCTGTGCCCATTACCATTGTGCCGGGCGATTTGACCGACGAGGAAATTCAGGCCTTGGTTTAGGGCGCGCGTCTGTGTTTGCGCCCGCTTGGGCAAAATGATTGCGCTTTGACGCAAAGATCGCCATCTGTGCAGCGTATCCGCAGGAGGCCCCATGTTTATCCAGACCGAAGCCACACCGAATCCAAATGTCCTGAAGTTCCTTCCCGGACGGGTGCTGATGGCTGAGGGGTCGCGGTCGTTTCAGACCGTAGAAGAGGCGGACGCATCGCCCTTGGCCCGCGCCCTGTTTCGTCTTGAAGGCGTGAGCGGGGTCTTCTTTGGTCACGATTTTCTGACGGTTGCCCGCGATCCAGACAGTTCACTGATCTGGGCCCAGATGAAGGCTCCGATCTTGGCGGCGATCATGGATCATTTTTCTCAGGATCAGGCCCTGATGGAAGCTGAGTCTGAGGATGCACCAGGTGACACCCACGTTTACGAAGGTGATGTCGCTCAGATCGTAAAAGAAATCAAAGAGTTGCTGGACAGCCGTGTCCGCCCTGCGGTGGCTCAAGATGGTGGCGATATCTTGTTTGACCGTTTCGAGGCCGATACGGGGACGCTCTGGCTGCAAATGCGCGGGGCCTGTTCGGGCTGCCCGTCGTCAAGCGCCACGCTGAAAAGTGGCGTTGAGACCATGCTGCGCCATTATGTTCCCGAAGTGCAGCGCGTCGAGCAGGTTTGAGCGTATAGCAAGGGTCCGGGGCTGGACAGCGGCCCTAGGGCACCCTACATGTGAACCGCAACTCATGGAGATACAGATGCCTGCGACTCTCGATGCAACCGCTCTTGACCAATTGTTTCGTGAAGCCCGTACCCGCTATGGCTGGTCGGATACCCCGGTCACGGTGGAGCAGATCCACCAGATCTATGACCTGTTGAAATTCGCCCCCACTTCGGCCAACTCCAGCCCGGCCCGGTTCGTGTGGGTGCACACGGCAGAGGGCAAGGACAAGTTGTTGCCGCATGTCGCAGAGGGCAACAAGGCCAAGGTCCTCGAAGCGCCGGTCACGGTCATCATCGGCCATGATGTCGATTTCAACACCCGCATGCCCGAGCTGTTCCCGCACAATCCGGGGGCCAAGGACTGGTGGCCGGATCCGAAGGTCCGTGAAGAAGCGGCTTTCCGCAATGGCACGCTCCAAGGCGCCTATCTGATGATGGCGGCCCGGGCGATTGGTCTGGATTGCGGGCCGATGTCGGGCTTTGATAACGCCGGTGTTGATGCGGCCTTTTTTGCCGGAACCGCCATCAAGTCGAACTTCATCTGCTCGCTCGGCTATGGCACCGACAAGGGCCTGCACCCACGTGCGCCGCGTCTGGCGTTTGATGACGCCAATACATTGATCTAATGAAGATTTTGGCGCTGGATACCAGTTTGAACGCCTGTTCGGTCGCCCTCGTGGAGGCCGATCAGGTGCGCGCATCTGTGATCCGGCCCATGCAGCGCGGCCATCAGG
>DAITMY010000110.1:5778-7394 GCA_036834925.1 Asticcacaulis sp. | reverse complement strand
GCCTTAGAACCACATAAAATCCAAATGCAAAAAAAGCTACACTTGACAAAATTATAAAAAATTGCAGCCCCAAAGGATCGTGATACAACAAACTTTCGTAGGTAAAGAAAATATCATTTAAAAAACTCAAAACCAAGAAGAAAAGAGCAGCCAAATATACTCCATTATGAATATCGCGCTTCATTTTAACCCCCAAGGAAAGCCAGCTTAAAGTTGAAGCATAAGCCAACTCACCTTGGGTGTAAACATCCGCCTCAGCTTGGTCGATAGTTGGGGGCCTCGCGCGTGATCATCACGTCATGGACGTGACTTTCGCGAAGGCCCGCATTGGTGATGCGCACAAACCGGGCGCGCTCTTGGAACAGCGGGATCGTCGGTGCGCCGACATAGCCCATGGCCGCGCGAAGGCCGCCCACCAGCTGGTGTACTACCGGCGACACCGGCCCTTTATAAGGCACCTGTCCTTCGATGCCTTCGGGCACGAGTTTCAGGCTATCTTGCACGTCTTTTTGGAAGTAGCGATCCGCAGAGCCACGGGCCATGGCACCCACAGACCCCATACCCCGGTAAGACTTATACGAGCGCCCCTGATAGAGGATCACTTCGCCCGGTGCTTCGTCGGTGCCCGCCAGCAGCGAGCCGATCATGGCGGTTGATGCCCCGGCGGCAATGGCCTTAGCCAGATCGCCCGAGAACTTGATGCCGCCATCGGCGATAATTGGCACGCCCGTTCCTTCGGCCGCCCGTACGGCATCGATCACCGCCGTGAGCTGCGGCACCCCAACACCGGCCACGATCCGGGTCGTACAGATCGAGCCTGGCCCGATCCCGACCTTGACCCCATCGGCCCCGGCATCAATCAGGGAGCGCGTTGCGTCATAGGTGGCGACATTTCCCGCCACGATCTGCACCGTATTGGTTTCACGACGCAGGCGGCGAACCGCTTCGGCCACAGAGGCGGAATGGCCATGAGCGGTGTCGATCACGACCACATCCACCCCGGCCTCCACGAGGGCCATAGACCGCTCGAACCCGGCATCGCCGACGGTTGACGCGGCCCCGACCAGCAGGCGACCTCGGCTATCCTTGGCGGCCAAAGGGTGAGCCTCGGCCTTTTCCATATCCTTGACCGTGATCAGACCCACGGCATGAAAGGCGTCATCAACAACGATGATCCGCTCAATCCGGCGCTCGGCCATCAGCTGACGCGCCTCGGCCTGCGAGACGCCTTCGCGCACGGTCACAAGCCCTTCACGGGTCATCATCGCCGAAGCGGGCTTGGACAGGTCGGTTTCAAAGCGCATGTCGCGATGGGTCAGGATACCCACCAGCTTGCCTGTGTCCGGTTCCACGACCGGGAAGCCGGAGATGCGCTTGCGAGCGGTGATTTCGCGGACCTGCGCCAAGGTGGTGTCCGGCGCGATGGTGATCGGGTTGATCACCATGCCGCTTTCATAGCGTTTGACCTCGCGCACCTGATCGGCCTGCTCTTCGACCGAGAGGTTGCGGTGCAGAATGCCCATACCGCCGCACTGGGCCATGGCCACGGCCAGACGCGCTTCTGTAACCGTGTCCATCGCCGAGGACACGAGGGGGACATTGAGGCTGATTTCGCG
>DAITMY010000110.1:0-5768 GCA_036834925.1 Asticcacaulis sp. | reverse complement strand
TGAACCGGCTTTTGGTCTCGACTTGGGTCGGCATGACCTCAGACGGGCCGGGTTCCAGCAAAACGTCGTCGAAGGTAAGGCCTTCGCGAATTTCCATGGGGGACTCTCCGTTTTGCGGGGTTGCTATAGAGCCATGCGCCGGATCCGTAAACCCCCGGAACCGGTCGGCGGGATCAACTTTGACCGGTGTCTGTTACAGGCAGCTCTAACTCTAGCCCCGCCAGCACCTTGGCCATGTCCACGGGAACCGGCGCTGTGAGGGTGCGTGTTCCGCCCTCCGGGTGCGGAAAACACAGAGATGCGGCATGCAGCATCAGGCGCGGCACCCCGACCCCGCCCAGCCGCAAGGCCCCGCCATAGCGTGGATCCCCGGCCAGCGGTGCACTGAGGGCCTGCATGTGCACGCGAATCTGGTGCATCCGGCCCGTCAGCGGCTCGCAGCGCACCAGTGCGGCTTCGGCATTGCGCGCGATCACCGCATAGCGCGTGGCTGAGGCCATAGCGTCCGAATGATCGGCGGCACAGGGGCGGATATAGGCTTCGTTGTCCTCTTCGACACGCCGCAGCGGGATCTCACACAGCCCCTGATCGGGCAGCACCGGCGGGGCCACCAGCGCCAGATAGGTCTTGGCGAACTGCTTGTTCATCAGGGCCTTGCCGAGGAAACTGGCGGCGGGCTGGGTCTTGGCGGTCAGGATCACGCCGGAGGTATCCCGGTCAAGCCGGTGCACCAGACGCGGGCGCTTGCCATTGGAGCGGGCAAAGGCCCACAGAAGCTCATCCAGCGTATGCACCTGTCCCCGGCCCCCTTGGCTCGACAGCCCGGCAGGCTTGTTCAGAACCAGCACATGGGCATCCTCATAGATCACAAGGCTGCGGGCAAAGGCGATCTCGGCCTCGCTCAGGGCAATGGGTTTGTCGATAGCCTTGGGTTTGGGCAAGGCCCCCGGACGGCGGGGCCCCATCTTGCGGCGCTTGGCGGAGGTTATGCTCATGAGGAGTGTTGATCCTGATCGCGCCCGGCGCGCAAGGCCGCCCAGTGTTCCAGACGCGCTTTGACCTTGGCTTCGTGCCCCTCACCCTTGGGCGCATAAAAGCTCTGGCGTGCCACACCATCGGGGAAATAGGACTGACCCGAAAAGCCCTCGGGCGTGTCGTGGTCGTACTGATAGCCCGCCCCATAGCCGAGATCCTTCATCATCTTGGTCGGAGCATTGAGGATATGGGCGGGCGGCGGCAAGGATCCGGTCTTGGCTGCGGCCTGTTTGGCCGCTTTCCAGGCCTTGTAGACCGCATTGGACTTGGGCGCGGTGGCCAGATGCACCACCGTCTGAGCCAGCGCCAGTTCGCCTTCGGGCGAGCCTAGAAAATCGTAAGCATCCTTGGCGGCTGTGGCCACCAGCAGCGACAGAGGATCTGCCTCGCCAATATCCTCGACCGCCATGCGCACGAGGCGTCGAGCGAGGTAAAGCGGCTGTTCGCCCCCTTCCAGCATCCGCGCCAGCCAGTAGAGCGCCGCATCTGGGTCTGATCCGCGAACCGATTTATGCAGGGCCGAAATCAGGTTGTAGTGCTCATCCCGGCTCTTGTCATAGGCCGGGCGACGCTTTTGCAGCAAACGGATCAAGGCGTCTGGATCGAGCGGGGCGTCTGGAGCCAGCAACAGCAGGGTCTCGGCTAGGGTCAGCAGATAACGCCCATCGCCATCGGCCATGGCCAGCAAGGTCTCACGCGCCGCCGGGTTGAGGTTGAGCGACTGGCCCGTATGGATCTCGGCACGCTTGAGCAGCGCATCGAGCGCATCGGCTTCTAACCTGCGCAGGACCATCACCTGACAGCGCGACAGCAAGGCCCCGTTCAGCTCGAACGAGGGATTTTCCGTGGTGGCCCCGACCAGCACTATCGTGCCGTCCTCGACATAGGGCAGAAAGCCGTCCTGCTGGCTGCGATTAAAGCGATGGATTTCATCGACAAACAGCAAGGTGGTCTGGCCGTTTTGACGACGCAAACGGGCTGATTCAAAGGCCTTTTTCAGTTCGGCGACCCCGGAAAACACCGCCGACAGGGGCTGATAGGCAAAGCCCACGGCTTCGGCCAGCAAACGCGCAAGGGTCGTCTTGCCCACCCCCGGCGGGCCCCACAGGATCATCGACGGTAAGTGGCCGCGTGACAAAAGCTGGGATAAGGGCGCGTCCGGCCCCAGAAGGTGGTCTTGGCCAATCACGTCCGACAGACTGCGCGGCCTGAGCTGCTCCGCAAGGGGCGCCTTTGCCGATGTTGCCGTCTGTCCGCTGGGTAGAAACGGCGGGGCCGGATCCAGCCCCGCCGCCTGAAACAAATCGCTCATGCGCTCTGATAGCGCATTTGCCCCGGTTTAGCCACGGAAGCGGCCGGTGATGCGCTGCCCCTTGCGTTCAATGGCAATCTCCCACTGCGGCACGGTGCGCGACAGCGTGTCTTGAAGCATACGCGTCGAAGTGATCTTTTGGCCGTTCACTTCAAGGATGAGATCACCGGGCCGCAAGCCTGCACTGGCGGCATAGCCCCGGGCGCTGAGTTCCAGCACCATCACACCGCGCCCGAGGAAAGGATCGAGCCCTAGCTCATCGGCCAGCGCCGGAGACAGATTTACGACCTTAGCACCATTGAGCGGCTGGTTGCCGCTGAGGACTCGTTCATCGCGAGCCGGGCTTTCCGGCGGGGCTTCGACCGTCGCTTTGAGGATGACCGGGGCGTTGCCGCGCAAGATCTGGATCTGGGTTTGCGCACCGGGCTTGTGGGTCCCGATATGATAGTTCAGAGCCGTCGGGTCATTGACCGCCACCCCATCGACTGACAGCACGATGTCGCCGGGACGGATCCCGCTGCGCGCCGCTGGGCCGCCCGGGAAAATGTCACTGACGAGCACACCCGCCGGACGCGCCTGACCCAAAGAGCGGGCCACGTCGCTGGTGACGGTATCGCCCTTGATGCCCAACCAAGGCCGGATCAGGCCTTTGCTGCCGCCGAGCGCGCTATCGATCATGCGGCGAACCAAGGGGGCCGGGATGGCAAAACCGACCCCGGCGGACGTGCCTGAACGCGACAGGATGAAGGTGTTGATCCCGATCAGATTCCCATCCATGTCCACCAGCGCCCCACCGGAGTTACCCGAGTTGATCGCCGCATCGGTCTGGATATAGGCCGCCTGCCCCGGCCCGACTTCGGTGCGGTCAAGCGCCGAGATAATGCCATTGGTCACGGTCTGGCCGACACCAAAGGGGTTGCCAATCGCCAGCACCAGATCCCCAACCTCAAGATCGCCCTTGTCATTGAGCGGCAGTACCGGCAGGCGTTCATTGCCGGTATCGACCTTGAGGACGGCCAAGTCCGTGCGCGGATCTGCCGACAAAAGCTTGGCCGGATATTCGCGGCGGTCGGCAAGCACGACCATGAATTCCTGACCACCGGCAACCACATGGTTGTTGGTGACGATCACGCCGTCCGCGCGCACGATCACACCAGACCCCAGCGACTGCTCAACCCGTTCACGCGGTACGCCGCCGCCAAACAGCTCCCAGAACGGATCCGCGCGCTGGCGCACCACGCGGCGGGCATAGACGTTGACGACCGCCGGAGCTGCCATCTTGACCACAGATGAAAAGGACGCCTTGACCGCTGTCGCATCAACGGGCACGCGGCGGTTCGGCTCAGCAAGTGTGGCCGGAGCACGAAACCCTTCGCCGGGCGCCGGTTGTTCGCTGTGTCCCGTCGACGGCGAGCAGGCCGATAGCAGCGCAGCCAAGGCCAAGATCAAACCCTTCTTATGGGTCTGGGGAGTAACGGCATGACGCATGGTGAATTCCCGTCCAGAAAAATCAATCATGGATGATGTAGGATCAAACCGCCATTTTGCGACAGGATCATGGCGCTTTAGCGGGGACCTTGGCTAATTTTGCGAACATTCGCATCGCCTGAAGCGAGGCTAACCCCAGAAACAGACTCCCCAACACAAACGGCGCGCCCAGCCACCAGTCCGGATGACCCGGGGCGCTGACAAGGCTCAAGGACTGGCCAAAGATCACAGGCGCAATCACCCCCGCGAGGGCATTGAGGCTCATATTGGCCCCCTGAAGCCGCCCTTGCTGGCTGGGGTCCACGAGCTGGGTCATCAGGCTTTGGGTCGAGGGCCCGGCCATGCCCCAAAGGCTCATCACCGGGACCCCGATCAGAAACAGATCCCCCGTCGGCGCGATGCCATAGATCAGAAATCCCAAGGCCCCGAACGACAGGGCGACCACCACCGTAGCTCGCTCGCCGATCCACTTGGCGACAAAACGCGCCATGACCCCCTGAACGAGGGCCGCGCACACACCGATCACGGCCAGAACATAGCCGACTTCTTTGGAGCCCCAGCCGTAGCGCGCCCCGGCATAGAGCACAAAGCAGGTTGGCAAGGCATAGTGCGCAAACTGGGCCAGGAAATTGACCAGCGCCAAGCCCGACAAATTCTTATTGCCATTTAGCAATTTCAGCGACCCGACGGGGTTGGCCTTGGCCCAAGAAAAGGCCGAGCGCTTATCCTTGGGCAGGGACTCCGGCAGGATCATCAGCCCATAGAGCCCATTCAACAGGCTCAAGCCTCCCGCCAACCAAAACGGCCAGCGCGGATCAAAATCGCCGATCAAGCCACCAACCACCGGGCCAATGACGAAGCCCAGCCCAAAGGAGGCCCCGACCAAACCATAGGCCCCGGTGCGTTTTTCCGGCGGGGTAATATCGGCCACATAGGCAAAGGCTGTGGTCAAGCTGGCGGCCATGATGCCGCTGACGAGCCGGGCCACTAAAAGCCAAATCAGGTTTGGTGCCAGCGCCATCAGTCCATAGGCGATTGCCAAACCAAAGTTGGACGCCAAGATCACAGGTCGCCGCCCGAACCGGTCGGATAGTCCCCCCATGATGGGCGAGAAAACAAACTGCATCAGTCCCCATAGGGTACCAAACAGCCCCACGTAGAACCCCGCCAGCGAGACCGATCCGGTAAAGCTTTCGACCAGCTTGGGCAGGACCGGAATCACGATCCCCAAAGCCATAACATCCAGCAGTGCCGTAACAAAAATAAAGGCCAGTGCAGCCTGCTTGCGCCCCTTGGGCAGGTCTTCGGTCATCGATGCCCCCGTTTGGTCTGAGTAAGGCCTGCCCCGGGGATCAAGGCAAGCCTGTTCTCAGAACCTTTTGAGCGCTCGACTTAGCAAACCCGGTTGTCAGCCTTTGTCAGCACTGGGCCGCTTAACAGAACCGCGCCCGCAAAAGACCGGTGCCGTCGGTGACAGAGACCGGAGGTAAGCCCATTCGACACAGCAACAGGTCATGAACCTCGGTGTTGTCAAATTCCGGCAAGGTCTGGGGCCGGATACCGGGGCCTGTGGCAATGAACAGAGCCTTCATATCCGGATGGGCCGGGTCATAGCCGTGGGCCCCACCATCGCCATAGCCATTGCCCTTAGCGCGGGTCGTGATCACCCAACCCATATCCGCAAGGCAGAGGTAGGCTGGTACGCGTTTGTTCTGGCCATAATGGTATTGCGCCGGAATATCCGCCTTGGCCCAACAGGTCGTATTCCCCCGACGGCCCGGCACCTTAGCGGCAACCTCGGCCTCAAAGCCCGGCTTGGGATTAAGCCCAAGGGTCGGGCCGGTCGTGATCACATCCACCATCTCCGGCGCAATGCGGTCGTCGATAAAATCGGTTCGATCCTTGGCGGTGGCGGTCATGCCATGGTCGGCAA
>DAITMY010000109.1:0-7412 GCA_036834925.1 Asticcacaulis sp. | reverse complement strand
CCGCGTTACAGGCCATTGGCAGTTTGGCGCGGATGTCAGCTTCCGCTCAGACTGGTACTCCGATGCGTCCGTTTCCCGCTATTCGCTGATCAAGGGATCAACGCTGGTGAACCTGAGGGGCGGGTTCCGGACGGATAAAAATACCGAGGTTCAACTTTGGGTGCGTAACGCCTTTGATGAGGAATACCTCAACCTCGTGACCATCCAGGCGGGGAACTCCGGGGCCATCTATGGCCAGCCTGGCGATCCGCGCACATGGGGCGTGACACTGCGTAAATCGTTCTGAACGCTTTGAAGTCCTGAAAGGGCGGGACCAGTGGGGGTATCCGGAGGTCGGCCGGAGCCCCCACAAACCCAGACAACGATCTCACAAAAATTGTCATCTTCTTGACGCACGTGCAGGATCGTCTAATCGAAGGTTATGCGTGTAAAGTCGCCCGTGCGCCCGACCCGACTGAAAATGGCCGATATCGCTCGGCTAGCCGGCGTGTCTCTGGCCTCGGTGTCGCGTGCCTTGTCCGGCAGCCCGCTGTGCCGGAACCCCAGCGCCAAAGGATTCTCGCCCTCGCCGAAGAGCATGGCTATGTGGTCAATCAGGCCGCGCGCAATCTGCGTCTCCAGTCCACGCGCACAATTGGCCTGGTCCTGCCCATGGGACACGAGGTGGATCAGCAGATCACTGACCCGTTTCAGCTCGAACTGATTGGTCATCTCTCCGAAGCCGTGTTTCGCCGGGGCTATGATCTTCTGATCTCTAAGATCCATGACGCGCGGCCCGGTTGGCTCAAAACCCTGGTCCAGTCACATCGGTTCGATGCCATGCTGGTGCTAGGCCAGAGCGACCAGCATGATGCCCTCAATGAGCTTGCCACCCACTATGACCCGATGGTGGTCTGGGGCGAACACTTGCCGGATCAGCGCTATTGTTCGGTGGGCGTGGATAATGTCCTCGGTGGTCGTCTGGCTACAGAGCATCTCTTAACCCGAGGACGCAAACGGATCCTGTTCATGGGACCGTCCAAGGTCCCAGAAGGGGCCGCACGCCAACAGGGTTTTAAAGACGCGTTAGTCGCCGCCGGGTGCCCTACGGGGCCGGACCAAATCGTCGAAACGGGCTTTGTCGAAGCCGATGCCCGGGCCAGTGCCAGCGCCCTGATTGCCCGAGATCGGCACTTTGACGCTGTTTTTGCCGCCTCGGACGTAATTGCCTTGGCGTTGATCACGGCCCTGAAAGACGCGGGTCGGTCAGTGCCCGAAGATGTCTCAGTCTGCGGCTTTGACGATGTGGCGTTGGCCCGCCACCTTAACCCGCCCCTGACCACGATCCGCCAGCCCTTAAGCGTGGGGGGGCAAACCATGGTCGATCTGCTGTTTCAGCGCATGGGGGGCGAGCACGCCGGATCGGTGCTGATCCCGGCAGAGCTGGTCGTTCGCGGCTCGACCTAGTCGGCGTCACGGGTGCCGTAGCGCTGCAACCGGGCCATCCCCGGGCGGCGCACCGCATTCGCCAATAGGGCCGCAAACAACAGCGCCGCAAAAACTGTGGCCAGTCCGAAGCCCGCCTGGATATGCCCGGACTGGTCGGCGACCGCCCCCATCGCCAACGGGGCAAGCACAGCGCTCAAGGCCGTAAAGAACAGGATCACGCCCCCCACCGTCCCATGCGCCCGTTGCGGAAACCCAGACAGACCCTTGGAGTTCAGTGTCGGATAGATCACCGACATAAACAGGCCCGACACCGGTAAGCTGAAGACCGCGACATCGGGACCGCCGACGAGCGCCGCCACAAAACAGACCAGCACGACACCAGAACTGACGGCCAGAACCCGGGTCCAGTCCGTACTGGCCAGCATCCAAACCCCGATAAACCGGCCTAGCGCCCGCAAGACAAAAAACACCGGAAGGGCATATAGCGCGAGCCAGTCCAGCGCGCCTTCATACCCCTTAAGCAAGGTGGGCATCCAGACATAGACCGCCGTTTCAACCCCGACGTAGAGCATGGCTAAACCCGAAATGCTCAGCACCCAAGGGTCTCGGAGCACAGTCCCCCACCGGATCGGCACACCGTCATCCGCGCCCGGCCGCATAGGGACTGGTCGCCTTTGCGGAAAGCGCACCCCCAACGCCAAGGTCATCAGTCCAAGACATAGACCCGCCGCCAAGACATAAAGTCCGCTCCAAGAGGCCCCGTTCAGCAAGAGGTGGGTGACGATCAGCGGGCCAAGGATCGCCCCAAGGCCAAAAAAACCTTCAACCAAATTGAGAAGCCGCGTGTGGTGACGGTCATCGTGCGCCAGATCACCGATTACCCCTTGGGCAGCCGTTTTAAACAGGCCGATAGACAGCCCTGAGAGAAATAACAGCCCTGCAAAGACGGAAAACTGGCCGGTGAGAGGGAACAGGGCGGCGCTTAAGGCAAATAGGCTGAGACCCAGAAGGATGGTCGTCTTACGGCCTATCCGGTCTGCGACAAACCCGAAGCCGAGACCTGACACGGCAATTCCAGCCATGGTCGCATAATGAAAAGCCCCTGCTTCGGTGTGGCTGAGGCCATAGACCCGGATCACCTCCGGGATGATCACCCCGACCGCATCCGTGGTCAGGGCGAACAGGAAAAACATCAGGCAGCACAGAGCCACCAGAAGCTTAACCTTAAGCGGCCGGGACGCGCCCTTCAGGGATTCTGAAAGCCGGAACTCCGATCCAGGATCTTCCGACACAGGCGCTCCCCTTAAGCCATCCGTCTAGGCCTCTTCTCCCTCCTGGGATTCATCGGCACCATGGTTCATTTCAAACCACATCCCGTTGAGAATACCAAGGCTAACCGCCAGGCCAACCCCGAGGATCCAAGCAAAATACCACATAATTCAGGCTCCTTAGGCGAGGGCTTAGTAGAGATCAGATTGGGTACGGACTTGTTCGGTGCTGATGCGACCAAACAAAACCTTGTAGACCCAAGCCGTATAGAGAAGCACTAGCGGCAAAAAGATCACCGTCACAACCAGCATGATCTTGAGCGTCAATTCGGAACTGGACGCGGTCCAGACCAGAAGGCTTGAATTGGCGTTCATCGTACTGGGCAGGATGATCGGGAACATCGAGGCCCCGACACTGGCGATAATGCCCGTGACGGTCAGGCTTGACCCCGCAAAAGCGAGCCAGTCGACCTTGATCGTCAGGGCCAGTAGCGCAAGAACGGCCCCACCGAACCCAAGGGCGGGTGCAGCCCACATCCAAGGATAGAGACCATAGTTTGTCAGCCAGGCCCCAGCCGCAGGCACCACAGTGGCCTTAAGGGGGTTGGAAGCCCCGGCCGGATCGACCGCCCCGACCACCTCAAAGCCCATCCCGCCATAACGCAGGAACAGATAGCCCCCGGCATAGCCGACAATCGTCACCAGAGCCGCGATTTGGCCCAGACGACGGGCGCGGTCGTGCATGTCCCCGCGTTCGAGCTTCATCGACAGCCAGGCAGCGCCCTGAAGGCTCAGCATCGCCACGGACACGACCCCAGCCAGAAGCGTAAAGGGCGTGAACAAAGCCAGAAGCCCATCAAAAGTCCCCGCGCCCCAGGTCATGCGCAAGTCGCTGTCGAAGGTAAAGGGTGCGCCGGACAACACATTGCCAACGGCCACACCGAACACCAGCGCCGGGATAAAGCCCCCAGCAAACAGCGCCCAGTCCCATCCGTTGCGCCAAGCCGCTTCCGGACGCTTGGAGCGGTATTTGAAGCCCACCGGACGCAGGATCAGCGCCATCAGCACCAGGAACATGGCCAGATAGAAGCCAGAGAAGCTGACCGCATAGACAAACGGCCAGGCGGCAAAGATCGCGCCCCCGCCAAGGATGAACCACACTTGGTTCCCCTCCCACACCGGGCCAACGGTATTGATCACCGCCCGGCGCTCTTCGTCGGTCTTACCGACAAACGGCAAGAGCGTGGCGACCCCCAGATCGAACCCGTCCGCAATCGCCAGACCGATCAGAAGCACGCCCATCAGCGCCCACCAGATCAGGCGCAGGGTTGGATAGTCGAGAAATTCCATCGTTATCTCCTGAGTCTGGGCTTATTCGGCGGGGACGGGCTTAAGGTCGGTACCGGCATCACCGGAAAACACGGCCAGCGCGCCCTTGTCGGCCACATAGGGCCCCTTCTTGATCGTGCGGACCATCAGCGAGACCATCACGACCGCCAAGATGCCGTAGACAAGGGTAAAGCCAATCAAGGTGATCCAGACCTGGGTCAGGGTCAGGCTGGAGACCCCAAGGAAGGTTGGCAGCACACCTTCGACCACCCACGGCTGGCGCCCGATTTCCGCCAACACCCAGCCCATTTCCGCCGCAATCCAAGGCAAGGGCATAGACACTACAAACAGACGCAAGAGCCAACGGTTACTAAACTTACCCATAGTGACCGTCAGAAACGCGATGGCAAACAAGGCGATAAAGAAGAAGCCCAGCCCGGCCATAATGCGGAACACCCAGAACATCACCGGCACATTGGGGATGGTGTCAAAAGCCGCCTTAAGGATCTGCTGTTCCGTCGCTTGGCGCGGATCGGCCACATAGGCCTTAAGCAGCAGGGCATAGCCAAGATCGGCGCGGTGTTGGGTAAACACCGCCAGCGCCGCCGGATCCTTGGGATTAACTTTCAACGTCTCAAGCGCGCCATAGGCGACGATGCCATTGCGGATCCGCCCTTCAGCAGTCTCGACCAGATCGAGGATCCCCATCACCGGCTTATCGAGGCTGCGGGTTGATATCAGACCCAAGACATAGGGGATCTTGACCTCGTAATGGGTCTCGTGGGTCTTCATGTCCGGGATCCCGAACAGGGTCAGCCCCGCCGGAGCCGGTTCGGTTTCCCACATGGCTTCGAGGGCCGCGAGTTTCATTTTCTGGTTATCGGTCAAGGCGTAACCGGACTCATCGCCCAGCACCACAACCGACAAGGAGGCCGCCAGACCAAAGGCGGCTGCCACGGCCATAGACCGCTTGGCGACGCCAACCCACTTGTTCTGCAGCAGGAACAGGGCCGAAATCCCCAGCACAAACACCGCCGCGGTGACATAGCCGGCCGAGACTGTGTGCACGAACTTGGCCTGAGCCACCGGGTTAAAGATCACGGCCGCAAAGTCGCTGACTTCCATCCGCATGGTTTCGGGATTGAATACCGAACCCACCGGGTTTTGCATCCAGCCGTTGGCGACCAAGATCCACAGCGCCGAGAGGTTCGAACCCAGCGCCACCAAGAACGTCACCAACAGGTGCACCGGCTTGGACAGTTTATCCCAGCCAAAGAACATCAAGCCGACAAAGGTCGCTTCAAGGAAGAAGGCCATCAGGCCCTCGATCGCCAGCGGAGCCCCGAAAATGTCACCCACATAATGCGAGTAGTAGGCCCAGTTGGTGCCAAACTCGAATTCCATGGTCAGGCCGGTCGCGACCCCAAGGACGAAATTGATCCCAAACAACGTCCCCCAGAACCGGGTAATGGTCCGCCAGATCGGCTTATTGGTCATGACATAAACCGCTTCCATGATCACGAGCATGAAAGACAGCCCCAGCGTCAACGGGACGAACAAGAAATGGTACATTGCCGTTAAGGCAAATTGCAGTCGCGACAGATCAACAACGTTGAGGTCCATCGGCAGCTCCTCTGGTTTTCTGTCTTGACCCGCTCTTGTGAGTGGCGAAAATCCGGACAGTGTGAGATCAAGGCCCTCGCCGGACCTGACTTTAGCATTATCTAATGTGATGAAGTCGGATACAAGTTCAGGCTTTGAGGCCAATTGTCACACAGAACGGTGTCCGTTTTTCCATGAGTTCCGTGGCGTCCGCGCAACCCTCTGAAATTTTTCTGCGGCGCGGTCTGGCGTTGGCTGAGACTGTGCTGACAGCCGCCTTTGTGGTTTGTCTGGCGATGACGATCAGCCGCTGGATGGACAGAGGGCCGACGGGCGCGCTGGTTCCCGCCTTGCTCGCCGCACTCAGCCTCGGCCTTCGCCACCTGTGCAGTCACATCTTGCAGACGACCGACCAGCGCGCCGCGCGAAACGTGTCACGCACCGCCCGCCTCTCGGTCTGGATAGCGCGGCTCGGACACGAATGGCCACGCGCGAAATCCCGCGATATGTCCGGTCATGACCGCACTGTGCTGGATTTGAGCCTAGCCCTCGAAGGCCGAGCCGCTCGGTATGACACAGCCCGGTTCCAGGCCATGACGGCCCCCGTCATTCTGATCGCAATGGCGGCCCTGTTCAGCCCAGTCTGCGCCGCCATTCTGACCGGAGCGTTTGTGCCCTTTATCCTGATCATGGCTGTGATTGGCCTTGGGACGCGTGATGCGGCGCGGCGCCAGTTTTCGACCCTGTCACGACTGTCCGCCCTGTTTTATGACCGCCTTGCTGCCCTGCCCCTGCTCAGCGCGTTTGAAGCCGGTCCGCACCAGACCCGAAGTGTCGGGGCCGCCACCCAAGCCGTGTCTGCCTCGACCTTGTCAGTCCTTCGTATCGCCTTTGTTAATGCGGCGGTATTGGAGTTCTTTGCCGCGCTCAGTGTGGCCTTAGTTGCGGTTTATTGCGGATTCAGTCTTTTAACGCTTATGCCATTTCCCGTGCCGGAAACCCTCACCTTTGCTGAGGCCTTTGCCTGCCTTGCCCTCGCGCCCGAGGTCTATGCGCCCTTAAGGCGGCTCAGCGCGGCTTATCACGACAAGGAGGTGGCCGAGGCCGCCGACTCCGCCCTAAACCCGCTCATGACCGCGCCATCTCCAGCCCCAACTCAGAAATTGGCGGCCCCGCCCTCAGTTACATTTGAAGCGGTGTGTCTGGGCTTTGACGATGATCCGGATGCGCAGATCGGCCCCTTGAGCGCCAGTGTCGCTGCCGGGGGCATTCTGGCCCTGACTGGACCCAGCGGCAGCGGAAAGACCGCGCTCCTGCGGACCCTGATCGGTCACGGTCGAGTGACCTCGGGCCGCCTGATCATCAACGCCGAACCCTTTACCCGCGCTCCGGACCTCTCGGCGGATATCGCCTATATCGGCCAGACCACGCCGATACTGAGCCAATCCCTGCGCGACAACCTTACCCTTGGCCAACCGGTCGCAGAAACGACGCTTCTGGAGGCCTTGTCGCTGTGCGGACTCTTGCCCCAATGGCAAGCGCGCGGCGGGGACACGCAACTGAGCGGCGACCGTCACGGCTTTTCCGGCGGCGAGGCTCGGCGTATGGGTTGGGTCCGCGCCCTGTTGAAACCAGCACCCCTGCTGATCCTAGATGAGCCAACCGCCGATCTGGATCCCGATGCGGCGAGGGACTTCATTCGTGTCCTAAAGCGTCTTCGCGAGGGCCGAACGACGCTTATAGCGACCCATGATCCGCGGCTGGCCGCTTTAGCTGGTACAGAAG
>DAITMY010000108.1:0-7473 GCA_036834925.1 Asticcacaulis sp. | reverse complement strand
GAAGAGACCACCCCCATCAGCCGGACCGCCTCTTGGAGCATGTCGTAGTTGCGCTTGACCCGGTCCTGGAAGGCCAAATCAACCGCTTCGGTTTCTCGCGTCGCTTTCTGAGCGGCTTCGGTCATGGCCTGAAGCCCTTCGTCCACAGCGCGACGAATCTCCTCAATCCGGGTCCGGGTTTCTGCCGGCAGATCCGCGGTGCGGCGGAACAGTTCAGCCATGCTGTTTTCGACCTGGACGACCGCCGCCCGGGCAGACTCGAAGGCCCCTTGAAGACGCTCTGCAGCCCGGTCTCCGGCTTCATCCACGAGACCAGCCGAATCCTCGATCAGACGACGGGCGGCGGCAAAACGGGCATCAAAGGCGTCATCGGCGCGCTTGCCGGCCTCGAAGACCGTCTCGTTGAGGCGGTCGACCCGAGCCTGAGCGGCTTGGGCGGCCATGTCGGCGGCCCGGCGCGCCTCTTCGGCGGCACTGGTCAGGTGGGTGAGGGCACGCTGGGTTTCCTCGACCAGTTCATCCCGGGCATCGGTGGCCATGACCGAGATATTAGACAGGGTGCTGTGGATGCGGGTCTCAAACCCGGCCCGCTCCGTCTCCGCCGCTTGAGAGACCGCTTGGAACTGATCGAGGGCGGATTGGACAAGGTCGCGCAGGACATCCACGCCCCGGCTGGAGACTTCGCTCAATTCAACCGTGGCATTGCGGGTGACATCCAGCGCTTCGGCCAGTTGCGCCCGCTGGTTTTCCAGATGCGCGGCGAAATCTTCTTGATCGGCCCGCAGGGACAGGGCGGCTGACACTAGACCCGCCCGTTGCTGGGAAAGGCTTTCCTCGACCGAGCGGATCTGATCGGCGACGCTGGCCCCGGTGGTTTCGAGCCGCAGGGTCTGGCGCGCCAGATCTTCGGCGACGAGCTTGGAGGTGTCGTGTGTCTCTCCGGCCGCCGCCGCCAGATCGGCCGCGCGCGCAGCCAGGGCCGCCTCGGCTTCCCGCAGCTGGGCCTGAGCCAGATCCGAGGCATCGGCGACCATGCGGGCCTGGCGATCTACGGCGTCCATGACCCCACTGGCCTGAGAGTCGAGCAGGTGGCCCATATTGGCCATGGCCTCGCGTTCGTGCTTGAGCGCCTCGGTCACCAACCGGGTGGTCCGATGGGCCGTTTCCGAAGCCGCGTTCAGGCGCTCGGTTTCACCCTGCATGGCTTCGCGCAGCTGAGTCATATCCGCATAGGCCCCGCGAGCAACCCGGACGGCGGCATCAATCTCGTCACGCATGACTTCGACCAGCTTGTGGGTCTGGTGCATGGCGAGGCCCATAGGAGCCACCATAATGTCTGCCATTTCCCGGGTGCGGCGGGCTTCTTCGGACAGGCGCGCGGCCTGGCGCAGGGCATAGGCGCAGGCCAACAAAAGCCCCGCCGGAAAGACCGTCATGAGGGCAAAGATGGTGATGCGGAACGGGGTCAGCTGGAACGCGCCGAGGCCGCCTTCGGCCCCCAGAGCAAAGGCACCGAGACCGAGCGCCCATAGGAGCGCCGCAAAACCGGCCCCCCCCCAATAGACGAGGCCAGACGCATCCGGACGTCGCTCAGACGGACGATCGGGTCTGGATAGGCCCGGGGTCATGTGAGGGGTCACGTGTGGCGTTGCCGTCCCCTCGTTGCGCGCCGAGAGGTCTTTTGAGGCATCCGCCGCAGGGGTCAGCTCCGTCTGGCGGGTTTCCGGGGTCGGGGCCACCGGCGGCAGATCCAGTTCGTCTGCGGAGGGGAGATCCAGAGACGCGGCATCCGACTTGGCAGTCTCGCCGGGTTCAGTCAGGGTCAGAGGGGGCCGGAACCGTGAGCGCATCATAATCGTCCTGTGGCACGAACCTGTCCGTTCCCGGCCTAACCGGGTGTTCGCGCGTCAGGCGAAAGGCTAGCGTTTCAGGATCGTCCCGAAAAGCAAATTGCTCATTTTTTTTTAAGATTCGGCCCGAAAGCCCAGCTCAAGATCGAATCGGGCGAGGGCCAGCAGAACACTTCGAAAACAGACGCCGGTCTGGAAGGTAAATTTGCCTAAAAACGCGTGGGAAGGATGCGCTCAGCGCCGCTCTGCTGTCCAGAACGCCGGTGCCTTCGTCTGCTGCGAATCAGATTTCTTGCGCTCGACACGCTCGACTTCAGGCTGGGACTTGGAGGCTTTTTTCTCAGGAGCAGCACCGAAATGCACCATCGCCACGGCGAGGATCAGGTTCAGAAAGCCGGTAAGAATGTCGATAACGACAGACATCTGAGTGCTCCAGTCCAAAACGGACGTGGCGAACTATACATATTTTCACAGAACAGACAAGCATTTGATACATGTGCCATAAAACAAGCCGCACAGTGTGACCTGTGCGGCTCGTTCGCGGCCGGATTGGACCCGTCCGTAATGCGCCTAGCGTGGCCGGACGCTGCTCAGGTTGCGGGGCAGGCCCACACTGCTCAGGTCCGGGATATCCCGGTCAAAGCGGTTACAGTTGCGGTAATCGGCATCTGCGCATAGCTGCCAGGTCCCCCGGATCCGGGCGCTCATGGCGCGGTCATTGAAATTACGCCAGTTGAGGTTGGCAATCGGTCCCGTCAGGGTCAGGGAGCGACCGCTATAGCGGGTTCCTTCATAGAGGGTGATGCTGCCATAGCCCGGCGTGTCGTAGTCATTGCCATAGCCGGGACCGGATCCGTAACCGTCGCCGCCCCAGTTGCCGCCCCCGTTCCAGCTTCCCCCCTGACCGCCGCCCCCGCGACGCTCTGGGCGGACCGATGAGACCTTGTCATTCAGGCCCAAAGCCCCAAGGCTGCGGACCGATCCGGTCAGGATCCGGCAATTGCCCCGGAAACCGGCATCATCACAGACTTCCCAAGCGCCGCCGCTGACGCGAACGCTGCTTGCGGTGTCATTAAAGCCCCGGGTGTTGAGATCAAACTCTTCACGGGTGAGGGTGATCGAGCGGCCCTGGAAATCGTCGTGCTCATAAAGGGTGATCGTGTCCCGGACAGGCTCCGGACGGCCACCCCCACCGCCGCCGCGGGCATTGCGTGCCGAGGAAACGCGGTCATTCAGGCCGAGGCCGCCGAAATTGCTGACACGCCCGCTGACAATCCGGCATTGGCCCCGGAACCCGGCATCGTCGCAAATTTCCCATGCCGGGCCATTGATGATCGCGCTGCTGGCGACATCGTTGAAGCCCCGGCTGTTCAGGTCAAATTCGTCGCGGGTGAGGGTGATCGAGCGGCCCTGAAAATCAGCATGTTCAAACAGGGTGATCCCGTCGCGACCATCGTTCGGGCGTCCGCCGCCGTCCGATCCGCTGCCGCCGCCGGTGCGAACCGCCGAGGAGGCCTGAGCGCCAAAGCCTTGGGTATCGAGGTTGGGCGTATCGCCGGTCAGGGTGACACAGCGGCCCCGGTAGTTAACATGCTCACAGAGCTGCCAGGTGCCGCTGACCCGCGCACTGCGGGCGGCGTCATTGAAATTATGAACCAGCAGATTGCTTTCATCGCTGTTCAGCGTGACCGAGCGGCCCGAATAGTCGTAGCCTTCGTACAGGGTAATGGACCCACGCGACTGGGCCGAGGCCGTGAATGCAGCCATACACAGGGCCACAGTGGCCGAAGCAACATAGAGAAACTTTTTCATGGGAGTGAACCCGCGTCTGAGGAATACCATGGATCCACCCTAGCCGAGTGTCCATGAACGCGGGATGACACAGGTGAGCAGGTTCCGGCAAGGCCGCAAGGTCAGCGCCCACTGGCCCGCGTATAGACTGCGTTGTTTTCACGCTTTCCGACGGCGATCACCAAGACCAGTAACTCGTGGTCTTTGACTTCGTAGACAAGACGGTAGCCCGCCGTGCGGAGTTTGATTTTATAGCGGTTTTTAGCCCCGTGCAGACGAGCGGATGGCACTTTGGGCGACTTAAGCCGCTCTTGAAGCCTAGCCTTGAACTGATCGCGGATCGTCGTATCCAACTTCCGCCATTCTTTCAGGGCGGACTCCAAGAAGGCGAGGTCGTAGGCCTTTGTCGGTTCAGAGGTCATCCAGTGAGACCCGGATGACCGCTTCATCCACGCGCGAGTCGGCCAGCGCATTCAGGGCCTGATCGTCCAGACGCTCAAGCAGCGCTTCATAGGTGGCCGCTGGTACGCAATAAAACGCAGGGGCGTTGCGGTTGAGAATGGTCACAGCCTGACCTTGACCGGCGGCGACCGTTCCCATGGGATCTTTTTTAAGTTCAGTAACGCTGGCTGTAATGCGCGACTGCAGGATGTGCACCATGAAAAGCTCCTTTATTCGTGCGATGAATAGCACTTTTAAAGGGGCGTTTCAATTCGAAGCCTAAAAGCCTAAAAGCCAAAAACGCCTTAGCCCGGCTTGTGACGCCCTCGGAGGACCTCCAGCACGGCGGGCAGGTGGGTGTGGCGCACCTGAAGCAGGACCAACAGGTGATAGATCAGGTCCGCCGCCTCGTTGTGCAGCTCATCGAGGTCCCCGGCGCGTCCGGCGAGGGCCGTTTCCACGCCTTCTTCGCCGACCTTCTGGGCGATCTTGGCCACCCCCTTATCGAACAGGCGGGCGGTATAGCTGGCCTCGCCGTCGGCGGTCTTGCGCCCGGCCAGCACCCCTTCGAGATAGCCAAGGAACCCTAGGCCCGGCGCAGTGTCCGTTCCGAAACAGCTGGTGGTCTTGAGATGGCAGGTCGGGCCGAGGGGACGGGCCATGACCAGCAGGGCATCCTGATCGCAGTCCGTCTGGATGCGGGTGACGATCAGCCGATCGCCGGAGGTTTCACCCTTGCGCCAGCGCCCGCCCCGAGAGCGCGAATGGAAGGTGGCTTCGCCGCTTTCCAGCGTTTCGGCCAGAGCGTCCCGGTCCATATAGCCCAGCATCAGCACTTGAAGGGTGTCCGTGTGCTGAACAATCGCCGGAATCAGTCCGCCGGATTTCTTGAAGTCGAGGCTGTCGAGGCGGTCAATCGTGATATCGGTCATGTCAGGCTCTGGCCTCCCTCTTTGGCCTCAATCGGTTCGGGCGGACGCACGGGAATGCCCCAACCCGCAAGGCTTCGCTTCAGATCCGGAATGCGGATCAGGCCCTTGTGGAACACACTGGCGGCCAGCGCCCCCGAGACGTCGGCGTGTTGGAACACATCACGGAAATGCTCCGGAGCCCCCGCGCCACCGGATGCGACCAGGGGAATGCTTAGGGCCGCCCGGACGGTGCGGAGTTGTTCGAGGTCATAGCCCTGGCGGACCCCGTCCTGGTTCATGCAGTTAAGGACGATCTCGCCCGCGCCTCTCGACTGGGCCTCGATGGCCCAGGCGAGGGTTTCGCGCCCACTTTGGCGGATCTTGTCCGGATCGCCGGAATATTGGTGCACCCGCCATTGCCCGTCGAGCACCAGACTGTCGATCCCGACCACCACACATTGGGAGCCGGCCGTATCCGCCAGCCGATTGATCAGGTCGGGGGTTTCCAGCGCCGGGGAGTTGATCGAGATCTTATCGGCCCCGTTGTCGAGACAGGCCAAGGCCTGATCGACCGTGCGGATCCCACCCGCAACACAAAAGGGGATGTCGAGCGCCGCCGCGATCTGGCGGACCCAGCGGTAATCGACGGTTCGGCCCTCCGCCGAGGCGGTGATGTCATAGAGCACCAGCTCATCCGCCCCTTCGTCGCGGTAACGCAGAGCCAGATCCACGGCGTCGCCCATGTCTTCGTGGCCGACAAAGCGGACCCCCTTGACCACGCGGCCATCCTTGACGTCGAGACAGGGGATAATCCGGCGAGCCAGCATCAGACGCGCTCCCCGTGGGTCTGTTTGAGGGCCGCGTCGAGGGTAAAGCGCCCCTCATAAAGGGCCTTGCCGACGATCACCCCCTCGGCCCCGAGCGCGGTCAGGGCGCTCAGATCCGCAAGGCCGCTGACCCCGCCCGAGGCCTGAAGCCCCAGATCCGGTCGGCGCTGGCGGATCGCCTGCATCAGCGTCAGGTTCGGCCCCTGAAGCATGCCGTCGCGGGCCACGTCAGTGACCAGCAAGCGCTTGGCCAGCCCCTCTGGATACAGGTCAAGAACGGCCCAAAGGCTCTGGCCCGAGCCGGTGGCCCAGCCGTGGGTGGCAACCTCGAAATCCCCGTCGGGCGTGGGGCGCACATCGAGGGCCAAGGTCAGGGCATCCGGCCCGAAATCTTCGAGCCAGCCGCGCACGGTCTCAGGCTGGGAGACGCAGAGCGAGCCGACGACCACCGCCTTGGCTCCGGCGCTCAGCAGGCTTTCGACATGGGCGCGCTGGCGGACCCCGCCGCCGGTCTGGATCGCCACAGGCTGGCTTTGCGCCAGACGGGCAATTAGATCCTGTTGGCGCGGTTCACCGGCGCGGGCCCCATCGAGATCGACAATATGGACCCACTGGGCGCCGTCCCGGACAAAGGCGGCGAGCCGGGCAAACGGATCGGCATCATAGGCGGTCACCGCATCGAAGCGGCCCTGTTCTAGCCGCACACAGGTGCCGTTAATCAGGTCAATCGCTGGATAGATCAGCATGGGACACTCAGGAAATTGGCCAAAAGGGTGCGACCGGCGCGGGCCGACCGTTCGGGGTGAAACTGCGCGCCCCAGACATTGCCCCGGCGCACGACCGCAGAGAAGGGTGTGCCATAGGTGCAGCGCGCGAGGGTAAAGTCCCCCACCGGGCAGGCGTAGCTATGGACGAAATAGGCGTAGTCCCCGGGGCTTATCCCGGCCATCAGCGGATCGTCGGTAAGGGACTCCAGCGTATTCCAGCCCATGTGCGGGACCGGGCGATCCGGGGCGGCGGTCATGGTTGTGACCCGTCCAGGGATCCGGCCAAGACCTGCGACATCGCCTTCGTCCGAGTGCTCGAATAAAAGCTGCTGGCCGAGGCAGACCCCGAGCAGGGGCCGGGAAAAGGTGCGCAACAGCTCATAGAGGCCCAGGCTATGGATCCGCTGCATGGCAAAGCCCGCCGCCCCGACCCCGGGCAGGATCAGCCGCTCCGCTGCTGCCAGGGTGTCGGCCTGATCGCTCAGCACCACCGTGGCCCCGAGGCGCTCAAACGCCATCACCACTGAGCCGGTATTGGCACAGCCCAGTTCCGCGACCGTGACCGTGGTCATGCCAGCATGCCTTTGGTGGAGGGCAGGGCGTCGCCTTCGGTCCGAAGCGCCATGCGCAGGGCCCGGCCCAGGGCCTTGAAACAGGCTTCGGTCTTGTGGTGGTCGTTCTCGCCGGTGACCTTGACGTGGATCGCCGCGCCCAAGGTTTCCGACAGGGAGCGGAAGGCATGGGCGGTCATTTCGGTCGGATAGTCGCCAAGGTGGGTGGCCTTGAAGGTGCCATCGAACACGCAGAAGGGCCGCCCGCCAAGATCGACCGACACCGAGGCCTCGGTTTCATCCATGGGCAGGACGAAGCCAAAGCGGGCCAAGCC
>DAITMY010000107.1:0-7475 GCA_036834925.1 Asticcacaulis sp. | reverse complement strand
CATCCCCCCCCCAAGGGTGGAGAAGAAGACCCAGAGGTCATTTGATCCCGCGCCTTGAGTGTTAATCAGGTGTTTAAACCAGACCCGCCTGTCATACCCTTGCATCCGTCGCGCAACTGTTATATGTACGCGCCCTGGCCCGCCGTCTGGCGGGTTTTCCGTTTTCTCGCGTCCCGGAGCATCCGGGGCTGCCGACACCACAATTGGATCTTGAGCCGATGAAACAGGACATCCATCCGGACTATCACTTCATCACCGTGGTGATGACCGATGGCAGCAGCTATCGCACCCGCTCGACGTTGGGCAAGGAAGGCGCGACGCTGAACCTCGACATCGACCCGAAGACCCACCCGGCTTGGACCGGTGGCAACGGGGCTATGCTGGATCGCGGTGGCCGCGTCTCGCGCTTCAACTCGAAGTTCGGCGCCTTCCTCAAGAAGTAATCGGTCGTCACGACCGGAATGCTTTAAACCGGCTCTCCGTGTGGGAGCCGGTTTTTTCGCGTTTGGCTCCAGCATGAAAAAAAGCCCCCCGAAAAACGGAGGGCTTCAATATTTCCGGATGACCTAAGCCTCAGCCGCCGAAGGCTTCTTGCAGGCGCTGCATTTGTGTCAGGACGGGGTTCAGGGCTTCTGGCGCGGCGGCACTGTCGTCGGCGAACATGCGCTGGTCGAGGTAGGTGACGCGCTCATAGAGGCGGGTGGCGCGGTCCAGCAGCACCAGCAGACCCTCGGGCAGGGTCGAGCCGTCGCTCGGGGTGGCGGGGTTGTGGGCCACGATCTGGGTCACGCGATAGCGGTCCTGACAGGCCTCAGCGGCGTCCATGTCGCCTTCCCGCACGGCGCGCTGGACCAGTAGCCAAGAGGCGATCTGCATCAACCGGGTGGTCAGGCGCATGCTTTCGCCCGCGTAGGCGAGCGCCGTGTCCCGGTCGAGCATGCGCGAGTCGCGACGGCCTTCGCCATCGAGATAGGCTGCTGTTTCCTCAACGAGGGCCATGCCCTCCTTGAAGGTGCGGTCAAACAGCTCTGAGCGGGCAAAGTCGCGCACCACATCGGCACGAACAATATTCAGAGGAATGGCGACGCTGTCTGACATGCTTATAAACCCTTTACTGTTTCGGCACGCCCGGGTGCCGTCCTGATCCGGTTTGCAATGGCTATGCCACGACAGGGCGCGCCTGAATGAGACGTCGCTACACAGAGCCTATAACACCTAGCGACCCTTAAAAGAGAATAAAGCATCCGCAGCGGATTTGCTGTCACGTTTGCGGGCCAGCTTGTCTTCGGTGCGGCGGATTTCCATTTTGAGCCGTGCCACACGGTCCTCGAGCGCCTCAACGCTCCAGAGGTCAAGGTCTTCGCGGGCAAGGGCGTCGAGGGTCGCCGTCTGTCCGGTCGGGCTTAGCGGCAGGTCGTCGGTCATGGCGGGGCCTCCAGAGACATGAAACGGGGATTAGCTGGTGCAATCGAGCCTGCAGGCTATAGAAACCGTGGGACTGGGTATTGGCAAGACGGGAGTGGGCTGATGCAACACATTGCGATACGCGGCGGTGCCGGTCCGGCGGACGCGCTTTATATCGAGACAACGCCTCTGCCTGAGCCTGGGCCGGGCGAGGTGCGGATCCGGGTGGCCGCTGCGGGGGTCAATCGCCCAGATCTGGTCCAACGCGAAGGGCGCTATCCGCCGCCGCCGGGGGCTTCGCCGATCCTGGGGCTGGAAGTCGCCGGCCATATTGATGCGATTGGCTTGGGTGTGTCACGTTGGGTAATGGGCCAGCCCGTGTGCGCGCTCCTGTCAGGGGGGGGCTATGCCGAGGCGGTGGTCGTGCCAGAGGGGCAGGTCTTGCCGATCCCGGACGGGCTGAGCCTGGTTGAGGCGGCGGCCCTGCCGGAAACCGTCTTTACGGTCTATGCCAATGTGTTTGCCGATGCCGAGCTCAAGGCGGGCGAGACCTTCATGGTCCACGGGGCCAATAGCGGTATTGGGGTGACGGCACTACAGATGGCGCGAGCCGTGAGAGCCCGCACCATCGCCACCGTGCGGGGGGCGGACAAGGCCGAGGCGCTGAAGGGCCTTGGCGCGGATCTGGTGATCGATACCACCGAGACGGATTTTGTTGCGGCGGCCCGGGATTTCGGCGGCGTGGATGTCATTCTCGATATGCTGGGCGGCGAGGTGACGAGCAAAAACCTCGAAACCCTCAAATCCGGCGGGCGGTTGGTCCAGATTGCGTTTCTGACGGGAGCGCGGGCCACGGTCGACCTTAGCCGGATCATGCTCAAGCGCTTACGGCTCAGCGGCTCGACCCTGAGAAGCCGTCCTATTGAAGAGAAAGCGGCCCTAGCTCGGGCGATCGAATCAACGGTCTGGTCCTGGGTCAGTGCCGGTTGGGTTCGTCCGGTGATAGACCGAACCTACCCTTTGAGTGCCGCCGCGGAGGCGCATAAACACCTCGAACAAGGCGGGCATCTCGGTAAGATTGTGCTGACAACGGAGGGAAGTGGTTCCCAACCCGAAGAAAGCGGCGTATAGATCATTTCACACGCGCCCGGCCGAAAGGCCGGGCGCAGCCATTTCTGGTCCGGTTTTGTTGGGCTTAAGCCTAGACAAACTTGGCCCCTCAGAGCGAAAGACGCGACGATGGCAGACATTCTGATGCCCAAGGCGACCGCCGTCTGGCTGGTCGACAACACATCGCTGACCTTTGAACAGATCGCAGATTTCTGTGGTCTGCACCCCCTCGAAGTCAAAGGCATTGCGGACGGAGATGTGGCCCGGGATATCCGCGGGGCCGATCCCATCGGGAATGGCCAGCTCACCCGTGAAGAGCTGGACCGCGCCCAATCCGAAAGCACCTATCGCATGGTTCCGCAGAAAAGCCGCCATGCTGAGCTATTGAAGCCGTCCAAAAAAGTGCCGCGCTATACCCCGGTTTCGCGCCGCCAGGACCGTCCGGATGCCATCGCTTGGTTTGTCCGCCATCACCCAGAGGTGAGCGACGCCCAGATCGCCAAGCTTCTCGGGACCACGAAGTCCACCATCGAGCAAGTGCGCAACCGGACCCACTGGAATGCCGCCAATCTCAAGCCGGTAGACCCGGTCACGCTGGGTCTTGTTTCTCAGATCGAGCTCGACAGAGTTGTGCGGGCTGCGGCTGACAAGCGCGCCAAGAGTGGCGTCCCCATCGAAGACGGCGCGTCTTTGCGTCCAGCCGCTGAGGTTCATGCCTATGCGGAAGACGACGATGACGATCATGGCCGCAAATCGGCTTTGCCGGATGCCAGCACCCTGTTTGGGCGCGGATCCTTGGCTGATGCCGATCACAGCGACGAAGATTGAGCCAAAAAAAACCGCGCCGGGTCAGACCTGGCGCGGTTTTCTTTGATTGCCGCCTTGGCGGCAAAGGCCGTACAGGGTTACGGCCTTTATTGCATCTGAGTCTGAGACTTCAGATGTTGCATCTCGTCTTTTAGCTTCAGCTTTCGGCGCTTCAGCTCCTTGAGCCGGACCGCATCGGCCACCGGACGGCGTAATTCGTCTCGGATGGCGACGTCGAGGGTTTGATGACGGTGGTCGAGTTCGCGGATGCGAGCGTCGATAGCCATTTATTCGTCTCCTCTTGCTGTTACTTCCCTAGCCAACACCCCATTTAACGTTCTGTGGAATCACATTCGGTTACAAGTCATCACGCAATCGGGAGCTGTTTCAATATGGGGCATTCTGATGAATATTCGGGGATTGAATTGTCCGCCCCCCGACGTTTGGCGGTGGGTATTACCGGCGCGTCGGGCATAATCTATGGCTTGCGAATGCTGGATGCCTTGCGCGAGCTTAAGGTCGAGAGCCATCTAGTTATGAGCAAGGCGGCGGCCCTGACCCTTCAGTCCGAGACCGATTTGTCGCTTGCGGATGTGATGGACCGCGCCGATGTGGCCTATCGGAGTGGCGATGTCGGTGCGGCGATTGCTTCTGGATCGTTTCGCACCTTGGGCATGGTGGTGGCGCCGTGTTCCGTCCGCACTTGGAGCGAAATCGCCAGTGGGGTCACAAGTTCGCTTTTGACCCGGGCCGCGGATGTGACGCTCAAGGAGCGGCGACGCTTGGTTCTGATGATCCGGGAAACCCCTCTACACCTTGGTCATTTGCGACAACTGACGCAGCTCGCGGAAATGGGGGCCATTATCGCTCCGCCGGTACCGGCGTTTTATGCCAATCCCGAAAACTTGGACGTCATGGTGGATCAATCGGTGGGCCGGGTGCTGGACCTGTTCGGGCTCAATTGGGCCCTCGTGCGCCGTTGGGGCGAAAGTCTCGACACCGTGCAAGAGGCGGGAGAGGGCTAATGGGTGCGGATCAAACCCCGCTCTGGGATTGGGCGGTTTCTGGATATGGACGCGACGGTGTCCAGCCGGTTTGCCTTCATCTTCAGGATGACTTTGGCCAGAACGTCCCCCTGCTTTTATGGGCGATCTGGGCCAGCCAAGCGGGCTGGGTCGGCGACGAGGAGACGCTCGAGGCGGCGTGTGATTTGGCCCGGGCTTGGGATGACTTGGCGGTTCGACCGTTGCGGGCCGTGCGTCAGGCCATGAAAAAGCCCCATCCTGATCTTGATGATCTCGCCCGTGAGCGGGTCCGGGACCAGGTCAAGGCAGCGGAACTTTTGGCTGAAAAGGCACTGCTTGAAGCCTTGGCAACTCTGGAGTGGCCAGACAGCAAACCCTCAATCCGGCTTCCGACACCTGTCGATATAGCCGCGCGGGTCGCTAAGGCTTGGTCCGGACAGGCGCCGCGAGCCGCACTGATCCAACTCGTGGATGCGCTTTCGTCCTGATCGGATTTGCGCTATATTCTTAAAGGATCACGCACGGGGTCGCCCAGACTTCTGTTGCGGCAAGTCTCTGAAATGTCGAACTTTGCCCGGTTTACCAATCGGAAAGGGTTCGGTTCTGATGCTCGGACAAGACATGAAGCCTACGAACGATGACGATACCCCGGTGACGATCAGCTCTGCCCGGGTCGAGTCCTTGCCGGTCAGTGCCCGGGTTTTGGCCCTGCGCCATGAAGCGGCCGTCCTGCGTCAAGAGCATCAAGATCTTGATGCTTCAATTCAGGCCCTTGAGATTATGCCGGTTCCGGATCAAATCTTGATCGCACGGCTCAAGCGTAAAAAGCTTTGCTTACGCGATCAGATTGTAGAAATTGAAGATCAGATCTTGCCGGATATCATTGCCTAAGATCGACACTCGGCTAGTGACCTAATCAGCGCGGGCTTTTCTTGTTTAGAAACATCAAGGCGTCTGCTTCAGCCAGCCATTGCTCTGCGCTGTCCTGTTGGGAAAAGGCGCGGACACCGAAGGATCCGGCAAGTGGAATCTCTAAGCCATTCCAGGCGACAACAGACCGGTTGAGTAAATCTTCGAGATGAAGCGCTTTGTTGTGGGCTGTGTCTAGATCCGCGTGTTGCAGCAAGACAGCAAATTCGTCCCCGCCTAAACGGCCAACACTGTCGCTCTCGCGGACTTGGGCCATCAGGAGCTCGCAGACCCGGATCAGGGCGGCATCCCCCGCAGCATGACCAAAGGTATCATTGATCCGCTTAAAGCCGTCCATGTCCAAAAACAGGATTGACGCCGTTTCGTTATAACGACGACAGAAGGCCAAAGTTTTCTGAACTTCCCGCAGAAATGCCCGACGGTTTAGCGCTGGCGTCAGGGTGTCCGTATCGGCCAGAGCTTCGGCTTGGGCCGCGCGTCCTTCGAGATCCGCTAACCGCGCTTTGAGACTTTGGACCTCAGCGGATAGGCTTTCAATTAGTCGGCGTGCCGCCAGCGGCCAAGCCTCAGACAATCCATCTGTTTCCAGCGTTTCCGATACAGAGGAGGCTGGCTGTGAAGATGTTTTGACGGGATCTCCTTCAGACGGATCCGCCCCCAGCCCTTGCAGGCCAGAGTCTAATGACCGGGACGACCGACCGGATGCGGCATTTCGGGCACGATCAAGGCGGCTCATCGTCAGAGATAACTCCGAAATTGGGACTGTGAGACGATAAAAGCAGGATTCTCACGGTTCTGCTGCGAATCTATGCCGATATTTTGTCGGAATGCCAGCAGGATTGCTTGCTCCCGTACCGTCTGTGCCTATACTCCCCGGCTTTTCCGCCTCAGAGGGACTTGCGGATGAGCCAGACAGACACCCGCCCCACGACCGCGCCGCTTGTGGCGATCATCATGGGCAGCCGCTCAGACTGGCCGGTGCTGAAACATGCGGCGGATATGCTCGATCAGCTGGGTGTGTCCTATCTTGCGCAGGTGGTTTCAGCGCACCGTACCCCAAAGCGTCTTTACGACTTTGCCACGGGGGCACAGGCCGCCGGGTACAAGGTGATTATCGCAGGTGCCGGTGGTGCAGCCCATCTGCCCGGTATGGCCGCGTCGATGACGACGCTGCCCGTGCTTGGGGTGCCGGTTCCGGTCAAGGATGGCCTCAAAGGGATCGACTCGCTTTTGTCTATTGTCCAGATGCCAGGCGGGATCCCGGTGGGCACCCTGGCGGTTGGCGCGGCGGGGGCCAAGAACGCCGGGCTGCTGGCGGCCCAGATCTTGGCTCTGTCCGATCCGGATCTGGCTTCTCGCGTGGCCGCCCAGCGTGCGGCCCAGACCGAGTCGGTGCCTTTGAGCGTCGAAGACTGACCGGCGGAGGCTTCATGACGAACTCCTCATCCCCTTCGGTTCTGAATGCCGGATCCACACTTGGCATTCTCGGTGACGGACAACTCGGCCGTATGCTGGCGCTGGCCGCAGCACGTCTCGGGTTTGATGTGGCGATCCTCGGGCCAGAGACCTTTTCACCCGCTGCGCGGGTCGCCGCCCATTCGATCGTTGCGGACTATACGGATGATGCGGCATTGCAAACCCTCGCGGGTTTGTGTCGCCGGGTGACGTTCGAGTTCGAAAACGTCCCGGCGGCGGCGCTGGAGCGGCTTCAGGCCCTAGGTGTGACCGTCGCGCCGGGGCCACAGGCCTTGGCTGTCACCCAAGACCGGGTCGCTGAAAAAACCTTTGCTCGCACGGTCGGGGTCGGCACGGTCGATTTTGTCCCAATTGACAGTGCCAGCGACATCCCGGCCGCTCTGGCGCAGCTCGGGGCTCCGGCTCTGCTGAAAACCCGCCGTGAGGGCTATGACGGAAAAGGGCAGATCTGGATCAAAAGCGCCGATGAAGCCGAGGCCACCTTTACGGCGATTGGGGCTAAGCCGGCCATCCTCGAAGCGCGCGCACCCTTCGTCATGGAAGTCTCTGTGATTGCCGCGCGCAGCACCACCGGCGAAATGGCGTTTTATCCGCTCGGCGAAAACACCCATGAAAATGGGATTTTGCGTACAACGCGGGTTCCGGCTCGTCTTGATGCCGATCTGACCCTATCCGCCCATGCGATCGCCCGATCACTGCTCAAGGGGCTCGACTATGTCGGGG
>DAITMY010000106.1:0-7480 GCA_036834925.1 Asticcacaulis sp. | reverse complement strand
CCGGGCCAAACCGCCCCTGCAGGTGGCCCCATCAAGGCTGACGCGACAACCAGTTGCCCCGGCGCCGGCCGCACCCCCTCAGCCAGGCTGACCCGCACCCGCATCGGGGTTTGATCGGGCCTTAAACCCTCTATCCGCACAGGCGCAAGCAACACCCGTTCGCGTTCGGACCCGCTCTGGCCCTTGTAATCCACCACCCACGCCGTCAGACGATAGGCCTTGAGTCCGCCCGATGTAGGGGCCGTCAACACTGGAGCCTCGACCCGCTGTGTACGATATTGGGCGAGCATGAGCCCGGTTGGGATCAGGCTTAACAGCGTCACAAGGATCGCCATGCGGTTCAAGATCGACCCCGATGGCCGCGTGCCCCGGGTCCGATGCAGCCAGAAGCCCAAGGCCGCCAAAACCAGCAATACGACCCCGCCCCCGCTGTAGAGGCTCAAGGCATCCAGTTGTCCAATCGCGCCAAACCCAAAACACAGCCCGATTCCGAACAAAACGGGGCTCCAGAGAAACGCCCGCCCCGCTTGGGCGTCTAAAGCGTCATCCATCCACAGGCCAATGCGCGCCATTAAGGGCAGTGACCCGGCGTCAGGGCTAGGCGTAGACCGCCAAGGCGTTATAACTGCGCCCCAATTGACCATGGTGCCCTCCCCGCGCCGTTTGTCCCCTCAGGATCCCGAATGACCGTCTCTTCTGCCGTCGTGACCCGCTTTGCCCCCTCGCCGACTGGCTATCTGCATATCGGCGGGGCGCGCACAGCGCTGTTCAATTGGTTATACGCAAAGGCTAGAAACGGAAAGTTTCTTCTCCGGGTTGAAGATACCGACCGCGAACGCTCGACCGAAAGCGCGGTTCAGGCGATTTTTGACGGGCTGAACTGGCTAGGTCTGCAAGCGGATGAGCCGCCCGTGTTCCAATTTGCTCGCGCGGACCGCCACCGGGTCGTGGTTCAGACCCTGTTGGAGGCCGGACGCGCCTATCGCTGCTTTATGAGTGCCGAAGAGACCGAGGCCGCGCGCGAAACCGCCCGAACCAACGGTCACGCTCTGCGCTCAAGCTGGCGCGACCGCACCCCAGACGCCGACCAGATTGCCCAGCCGCATGTGATCCGCTTCAAAGGCCCGCTTGAGGGCGAGGTTCTGGTCGCCGATGCGGTCCAAGGGGATGTGCGCTTTAATGCCCGCGATCTTGATGATCTGGTGCTGCTGCGCTCGGACGGCGCGCCGACCTATAATCTCGCGGTCGTCGTCGATGACCACGACATGGGCGTGACCCATGTGATTCGCGGCGATGATCACCTCAATAATGCCGCCCGCCAGTCGCTGATCTATGATGCGCTCGACTGGGCCCGCCCGGTATTTGCCCACATCCCGCTGATCCATGGACCGGATGGGGCCAAGTTGTCCAAGCGGCATGGCGCACAGGCGGTCGGTGATTATGCGGCCATGGGCTATTTGCCCGAGGCCATGCGCAACTATCTGGTCCGGCTGGGCTGGAGCCACGGGGATGCGGAAATTTTCAGCGATGCCGAGGTGATTGACTGGTTTGACCTTGACGGCATTGGCCGGGCGCCGGCGCGGCTCGATTTTGACAAGCTGGCCTTCGTCAATGCCCACTGGATGCGCGAAGCCGACCCGGCACGGCTGGAGGCGCTGGTGATCGCCCACCTTGAAGCTGCTGGAGAAACCCCATCCGACGCGGCCCGCACGCGGGCTCAACGGGCGATTCCCCTGGTGATCGAGCGCGCCAAAACCGTGCCGGATCTGGTGGACCAGCTCCGTTTTGCCCTCGCCGCTGCGCCTTTGTCCTATGATGACAAGGCCAAAAAGGCGCTGAACGAGGAGGCCAAGGACCGTATTTCAAGGCTAATTCCGGATATTTCATCTCTTGACGAATTCTCTCCCGATGCGCTTGATGCCGCCCTCAAAGCCTTTGCAGAAAAGGAAGGGATCGGCTTTGGCAAGATTGGTCCGGTGGTGCGGGCAGCCCTGACAGGCGGTCTGGTGGCCCCGGATCTGGGCAAAACTCTCTCGGCTCTGGGAAAAGAAGAAAGCCTGCACCGTCTTAACGATGCACTTTCCGTTTCCGTTTAAAGCCTTATAAAGACCCCGTGCGATTTATCGCAGTGCAATAACGCTCTCAGACGAAGGATGACAGCCATGGCGCAATCCCCAACGTCCACCGGACCGGCGAAACTGACCCTGGGTGACAAGGTCATTGACCTGCCGGTTCATGCCGGGACCCTTGGCCCCGATGTCATCGACATCCGCAAGCTCTATGCTGAGTCCGATGCCTTCACCTATGATCCGGGCTTTACCTCAACGGCGTCGTGCGAAAGCAAGATCACCTTTATCGATGGCGACAAGGGTGTGCTGCTGCACCGCGGCTATCCGATTGATCAGCTAGCGGAAAAATCGAGCTTCCTCGAAGTCTGTCACCTGCTGCTCGAAGGCGAACTGCCAACCGCAGCAGAATTTGCCGAGTTTGAGCGCGGTATCACCTATCACACCATGCTGCACGAGCAGTTTGATCGCTTCTTCCAGGGCTTCCGCCGCGATGCCCACCCGATGGCGATCATGACCGGCGCTGTGGGGGCCTTGTCGGCCTTCTATCACGACAGCCTCGACATCCATGACGCCCATCAGCGCAAGATCTCGGCGCACCGCTTGATCGCCAAGATGCCGACGATTGCCGCCCGCGCCTTCAAATATTCAGTGGGCCAGCCGTTCGTCTATCCGCGCAACGACCTTAGCTACTCGGAAAACTTCCTGCGCATGTGCTTTGCCGTGCCGGCCGAGGATTACAAGGTCAACCCCGTGCTGGCCCGCGCGATGGACCGCATCTTCATCCTGCACGCCGACCACGAGCAGAACGCCTCGACCTCGACGGTGCGTCTGGCCGGTTCGTCCGGGGCCAACCCGTTCGCCTGTATCGCCGCAGGGATCGCCTGTCTGTGGGGCCCGAGCCACGGCGGGGCGAACGAAGAAGCCCTGAACATGCTGCGCGAAATCGGGACGGTCGACCGCATCCCGGAATTCGTCCAGGGCGTGAAGGACAAAAAGTACCGCCTGATGGGCTTTGGTCACCGGGTCTACAAGAACTATGATCCGCGCGCCAAGGTGATGCAGACCACCTGTCAGGAAGTGCTCGAAGCCGTCGGTAACCCGAACGATCCGCTGCTGCTGGTCGCCAAGGAACTGGAGCGCATCGCCCTGTCGGATCCGTATTTCATTGAGCGCAAGCTCTATCCCAACGTCGATTTCTATTCCGGCATCATCCTGTCGGCTATGGGCTTCCCGACCACCATGTTCACGGTGCTGTTCGCGCTCGCCCGGACCGTCGGCTGGATCTCGCAGTGGAAAGAAATGATCGAGGATCCGTCGCAAAAGATCGGTCGCCCGCGCCAGCTCTATACCGGTGCCGTCCAGCGCGACTATGTTCCGTTCGACCAGCGCGGCTAAGCGCCCGCTGAAGTCCGGGGATAAACAAAACCCCTCCGCAGTCCGCTGCGGAGGGGTTTTTCTATGCGTCGTATTGAAACCCTCAGCTTCGGCGGTCTTTCATAAAGTCTATCACCGCCCGGGCCGCCAGCTCGGACGGATCTGGCCCGCCCCGGCCCATCTTGATTAGGGCATCGGTCTGGCCTTGGATCTGTTCGGCTCGAAGGCTTGGGTTATTGAGCCGCTCAAGCACCGCCTCGGCCAAGGCTTCGGGGGTACATCCGGACTGGACAAATTCCGGGGCCACCGCGCGCCCAGCGGCGATGTTGAACATGGTGATAAAGGGCAAGGTCAGGATCAGCTTCAGCAGCCAATAGGTCATGGTGCCGACGCGATAGCCGACCACCATCGGGCAACCGGCAATCGCCAGCTCAGTCGAGACGGTGCCGCTACAGGCCAGAGCCACCGTCGCCGCCTTCATGGCGTCGTGCTTGGCCGTCTCGCCACGCACCAGATGCACCCGCATCGGCCAGGTGGCGACCAGGCCCTCGACCTGACCGGCCACAGTTTCGGCCAAGGGCATCAGAAACTGCACATCCGGGCGCGCCTGTTTGATCCGGCGGGCCGCCAGCTCGAACACCGGCATCATGCGGGCGATTTCCGACGGACGGCTGCCGGGCAGGATCATCACACTGGCCTGATCGCCGCCCCAGCCCATCGCCGCGCGGAACCGGTCTGGGTCGGCTTGGCTGAGATCGACCTCTAGGGCGGGGTTGCCGACGAAGACGGTCTTGAGGCCCTCTTTTTCAAACCACGGCGGGTCAAAGGGATGCAAGGCCAGCAACAGATCGACTGTCCGCGCCAGGGTCTTGGCCCGTCCGGGCCGCGAGGCCCACACCTGGGGCCCCACATATTTGATCAAGGGCAGATCCGGCCAGACCGTCCGCAGGGCCCGGGCCACCCGCAGCGTAAAGCCCCACGAGTCAATCAGGATCACCACATCCGGTTGCTCTTGCCGGGCAAAGGCCACGGTATCGCGCACCCGGGCCTTGACGCGCGGCAAGGCCTTGACCCCTTCGAACAGGCCCAGGATCGACAGCTCCGCGATATCAAACGGGCTCTGGATCCCCAGTTCGGCCATGCGCGCCCCACCGACCCCAACAAAGCGCAGGGGCTGGTCTGGCGTTTCAAGCGCTTTCAACGCCTTGGCTAGACCGGCCCCAAGTGCATCGCCGGATGCCTCGGCGGCGACCAGCATGACAGTCAGAGGACGGGTCATTGCGGGGGCAACCCGATCACAAACAGCCCCAGACGATCCGCCGTTTCAATCACCCCGGCCCGGTCGTTAATCAGCAAAGCTCCGGCTTGGCCGATTATCCCGCTCAGACCCACCGCCGCCGCGATTTCAAGCGTGCGCGGGCCGATCACCGGCATGTCCAAGCGAAGATCCTGAATCGGCTTGGGGAATTTGGCCAGAACGCCGTCCGGCTTTTGCTGGGTGCCGCGCTGGACCGGTGAAAAGCCCCCGACCCGCATCAGCATGGCATCGGTGCCTTCTTGCGCCTCGACCGCGAGCACCACCCCGCGCACGACCACAGCCCCCTGGCCGATGTCCTCGCGACCAATAGCGCGGGCGACGTCTGCGGCCCGCTCGATATCGCGACGCTGAGAAGCACTGGGCTCGGGTCCAGCTAGACGCCCTTCGCCCAAGAGCAGTTCCGGGTTGGCCTGGTGGGCACCCTCGACGGAAAAGCCCATGGCCTCAATGGCTGCCGCTAACTGGCGCAGCAAGGCATCGTCCCCGCCCCGGCCCGCCGCCGCGATCTGGGGCAGGATGAGCGCTCCGGCTTCGTCGCGGTCCAGATGCTCAAAGTCCGGGCGCTTGACATAGCCGACCATACAGACCGCCTCGCAGCCCTCGGCTTGGAGTGTCTGTTGCAAAAGACTAAAGTCACCCAGACCCATGTCCGTGCCGTCAAAGTCCGACAACGCCGGATCGGTCATATCGCGCAACCGGATCAGATAGAGCGGACGTCCAACCCGGCGGCAATAGTCGGCAATCTCGACCGGAACACGTCCGCCTCCGGCAATCAGCGCCAGCTTTTTCATCGACTTACTCCGAGGGCAAACAGATCGGACGGTTGGAATCGGCGCGGATAAAGTCGACGATCTCCATCACTTCAGGCACATGACCGAAGCTGACAACGACATCGTCCAAGCGCTCCTGAAAGGTGCCTTCGGGGGCGAACATGATGCGATAGGCGTTGCGCAAGGCGACGATGGTCTCGCGCGAGAAGCCCCGGCGCTTCAGCCCCACGAGGTTCAAGCCCTCAAGCCGGGCATGGTTGCCCCACACCGAGCCATAGGGGATGATATCCTTGGTCACAGCCGCCAAGCCGCCGACAAAGCTGTACCGGCCAATCCGCGCCCATTGATGGGCCGCCGACATGCCGCCCATAAAGACAAAGTCGCCGACCTGAACATGGCCACCCAAGGTCGCGCCTTGGGCCAAGACCACATGGTTGCCGACCTGACAGTCATGAGCCACATGGCTGTTGACCATCAACAGGCAGTCTGACCCCAATCGGGTCACGCCGCCGCCGTTGACCGTGCCGGTATGCATCGTCACATATTCGCGGAAGATATTGCGGGCCCCGGTCACGAGCTCAGTGGGCTCACCCTTGTGGCCCAGATGCTGGGGCGCGCCCCCAAGGGCCGCAAACGGATGGACAATACAGTCTTCGCCGAGGGTTGTGACCCCGGCAATCACCGCATGAGACACCAGCCGCACCCGATCCCCGAGGGTAACATCCGGACCGACCGTACAAAACGGCCCGATTTCCACCCCTTCGCCCAGCTGAGCCTTGGGATCCACAATGGCGGTCGGGTGGAGGGTAACGGTCATGGGTTATGCCCCTTCGGTTTGGGTCTCAACGACCATGGCCGCAAATTCGGCTTCGCAGACGATTTTATCGCCGACATAGGCCTCGCCGCGGAACTTGAACACATCGCCTCTGTGTCTGAGCACTTCGACAGGCATGCGCAAGGTGTCACCGGGTCGCACAGGGGCGCGGAAGCGCACACCATCCACCGACATGAAAAAGATCGTCTTGCCGGTCACATCGGCATCGAGCGACTTGGACATCAGCACCGCACCGGTCTGGCCGAGGGCTTCGATGATCATCACCCCCGGCATGACCGGGTTTTCCGGAAAGTGGCCTTGGAAATAGGGCTCGTTCTGGGTCACGTTCTTGATACCGACCATGTACTTATGCGGGCGGAAGTCTTCGCCCCGGTCAATCATCAGGAACGGATAGCGGTGCGGGATGCGGCGCAGGACTTCGGCAAAGTCCACGGATGGTCCCGTCTGGACCTCCTGTTCGGGTGCGGTTGTTTCCATATTACTCCCCTTCGCCTTTGGCGCTTCGATCTTGGGTCTGTTTGGACACCCAGGCAGATTCCCGCAAGAACTGTCTGAGGGGCCGGGCCGGATAACCTGACCAAGTTTCACCCGCTGGGACGCTGCGCAAGACGGCTGCCCCCGCGGCTATGCGGGCTCCGGCACCGATGGTCATGTGGTCCACGACGCCGGCACGCCCGCCGAACATGGCTCCATCGCCGACGAGGACCGATCCGGACAGACCAGTATGGGCCGCCAGGATACAGTTGCGCCCGAGCTGAACATTATGAGCCACTTGGACGAGATTATCGATCTTGGTGTTCTCGCCAATCACCGTATCGTCAAACGCCCCCCGGTCAATCGCGGCATTGACGCCGATGCTGACCCCGTCCTGCAGGATCACCCGGCCAAGTTGGGGCACATCCACAAGGCCGCTGGCGGTCCCGGCCACACCAAATCCGGCCTCACCGATCACCGCGCCCGAGGCGATGCGTACTCGGTCCCCAATCAGAGCAAAACCAATGGAACAGCGGCTACCGATCCGGCAATCGCGGCCAATGGTCACGCCCGGACCGATGACGGTATTGGCCCCGATCTGGGTCCCGGCCCCGATTTCTGCATCTTCGCCAATCACCAC
>DAITMY010000105.1:0-7541 GCA_036834925.1 Asticcacaulis sp. | reverse complement strand
GGCTTGGTGCGCGGGGCCTCTAAGGGCGAAGGCTTGGGCAACCAGTTTCTGGCCAATATCCGCGACTGTGATGCCATCGCCTTTGTCGCCCGCTGCTTTGAAGACAGCGACATCACCCACGTCGAGGGCCGCATCGACCCGATCAGCGATCTGGAAATCATCGAGACCGAGCTGATGCTCGCGGATCTGGAAAGCCTGGAAAAGCGCCTGCCGCAGCTGGAAAAGCGTGCGAAATCCGGCGGCGACAAGGAAGCGGGCCTGACCCTTTCCCTTGTCAACAAGGCTCTCGTGGAACTGCGCGAAGGTCGCCCGGCCCGCGTCGCCGAGGTCAGCAAGGAAGACCAGAAGGCCTGGGCTATGCTCCAGCTTCTGACCTCCAAACCCGCCCTCTATGTCTGTAACGTCGAAGAAGGCTCCGCCGCTACAGGCAACGAATTGTCCGAAAAGGTGGCCGCCCGCGCCAAGGCCGATAATGCCAATTCGGTCGTCATCTCGGCCCAGATCGAGGCCGAAGTCGCCCTGCTCGACGCCGAAGAGCGCAAGGAGTTTCTGGAAACCCTGGGTCTTGAGGAACCGGGTCTGAACCGCCTGATCCGTGAAGCCTATAAGCTCCTGGGCCTGCAGAGCTATTTCACCGTCGGCCCTAAGGAAGCCCGCGCCTGGACCATTCCGGTCGGCTGCACTGCGCCCCAGGCCGCCGGGGTGATCCACACTGACTTTGAAAAAGGCTTCATCCGCGCCGAAACCATCGCCTATGACGACTACGTCAAGTTCAACGGCGAAGCCGGAGCCCGTGAAAACGGCAAATTCCGTCAGGAAGGCAAGGAATACATCGTCAAGGACGGCGATGTGATGAACTTCCGTTTCAACGTCTGATCACGACTGACAACCCGTCTCCCCATCGCCAAAGGGCTTGGGGAGACGGATCAGGATGACCAGATATCAAGAGTCACGCCGGTCTTCTTTGGTGTGCCAGATCCTGAGAATATAGATCGCCCTGTCCGTGATTTCGTATCGGATCTCGTAGCCCCCCACGACAATGCGCCGAACCTCACGCGGGTTGAACTGAAAGAGTTGCAGCCCTAGTCGGGGATTTATCGTTAATTGCTTTGGTGCAGTCACGAGGTACTTTGCAACTCGCGCCGCAGCGGCCGGGTTTACATCAGCCATAAACTCATAAAGCCGGGACAGGTCGGATTTAGCCCGCTCTGTCCATAGAACATCCACGCCTTAAATCGTCACAGGGACATCAGAGTCCCCAAGAGCCTCGGCCCAGGCCTCCATGTCCACTTGCGCGACCAAGCGTCCGGCGTCCACATCCGCCAGCCCTTCAAGAGTCAGAGCATCCAGAGCTTCCTGTTGGGCAATCCACGCGCTCAGGGCTTGTTTCAGGATCCATCCGCGCGACCGCTCAAGCCGCTGCGCCATCTGATCGACTTTTTCACACAGGGGCAGAGGAATGGCCGCTCTTAAGACTTTGGTTGTCGCCACAGCTATCCCCTAGACCCGCTCAGACACAGATGGCTCGCATCCTAAGACGGAACGCCCTGCGCGTCCATCTGTGCCCGATGGCGTGTAGCTAAGCCCTACTTCCGCTCAGCGGCGCTGGCGTCGCGGGCGACCCGGAATTCGGCGTCCGGCATCCAGTTAGGCCAGCGGCGGCTGTTGGCCAGATCAAAGCCGACTTTGCGGAACAGTTCCAAATCCTCGACCATGCCCGACAGGTCCCAATCGGCGGACCATTCATCGGCGGGCTGGTGGTACTTATCCTTGCCATAGACCCCGGCGGCGGCCTGTCCGGCGGCCTCCCCGCCCTTGACCAGATCAAGTCCGCCCTTGGCATAGAGCATCGGCACCCCTTGCTTGGCCAGGGGGAAGTGATCGGAGCGGAAGAAGATCCCGGCCTGGGGGCTGCTCTCCCCCTCGACCCGGCGGCCCTGTTGGGTGGCGACCGCCAGCAGATCGGCCTCCAGCTCGGACTTACCCTTGCCGACCACCTGAATGTTGCGGGTGGCACCATAGACGTTCATGGCGTCCATATTGACCCCACCGGCGGTCTTGGCCAGCGGCCATACCGGATTGGTGGCATAGGCCTCAGAGCCCAGCAGGCCGCTTTCCTCGGCGGTAAAGCCGATCATCACCAGACTGCGCTTAGGCCGGGGTCCGGCGGCAAACACACGCGCCAGCTCCAGCAGACCGGCAATCCCCGTGGCATTGTCCACTGCGCCATTATAGATCCGGTCGCCCTTGGCATCGGCAAGCCCGACCCCGAGGTGGTCCCAGTGGCCGGTATAGAGCACGCTCTCTTCGGGGTATTTTGAGCCCGGCAACCGCGCCAGCACATTGTTCGTCTCGATCGTGCTGGTCTCGACCGTGGCCGCAACGCTCAAACTTGCCCCATTGAGGGCCACCGGGCGGAAGTCCTTGGACCGGGCGGCGACTTTCAGCGCCTCCAGATCCAGCCCCGCCCCGGCAAACAGGCGCGACGCCGCATCCGCCGACAGCCACCCCTCGACCGGCACCCGCTCGCGGCGCGGATCCGCGCGGACGATATCGAATTGCGGCCCCGACCAGCTGTTTTTGACCGTGGCCCAGCCATAGCCCGCCGCCGGTGTATCATGGATGATCAGCACGCCCGCCGCCCCGCGCCGGGCCGCTTCTTCGTACTTATAAGTCCAGCGGCCATAATAGGTCATGGCCTTGCCGCCAAAGGTCCCGGTTTCCTGGGCATAGAAATCCGGGTCGTTGACCAGCACGACAATAATCTTGCCGGTGACATCCAGGCCCTTGAAGTCATCCCAGCCGCGCTCGGGCGCGGTCACGCCATAACCGGCAAACAGCAGCGGAACGTCCTTGAGGCTGACCTCGGGCGACGGCAGACGCGTCGAGAGGGTCACATCCTCGCCTTGGGTCAGGCTCATGGCCTTTCCGGCCACCGTCGCAGTGATCGCGTTGGCCGTCAGCGCCATGCGCTTGAGCGTGACGGGTTGCAGCCAACTGCCCTTGACCCCGCCCGGCTGGAACCCGGCGGCCTTGAACTGGGCGATCATGTAATCCAGCGTCTTTTGCTCGCCCGGCGTGCCGATGCCCCGCCCTTCGAACGCGTCCGAGGACAGGACGCGGATATGCTCGGACAAGCGGGCCGCCTCGATCTGAGTCTCAGCCTTGCGCTTCGCCGCCGGTTTGGCCTCGGCTTGGGTTACAGGGGCGCTCAGGGGGCTGAGGCCTGCAAAGGCCATCAACGTACAGCCCAGCAGCAGGCCGGTCTTGAAACGGATCATCGGGGTCCCTCCGGATATGTGCGGATGAGACTATCGGCTTATCCGCCCTGAGCAAGCCTGAGGTGCACCCCATAAGGCACAAAAAAGCCCGCCGTGGCGGGCGGGCTTTTCCGGGATCCAAAAGGATCGTTAGGCTTAGTGCTTCACGCCGCGCCACACTTGGCGGTAGGCGGCATAGGTGATGAGCGCCATCAGCAGCAGATAGATCATCACCGCCACCCCAGTCTGCTTACGCTCGACCATCTTGGGCTCGGTGGCCCAGGTCAGGAACGCCGCGACATCCTTGGCCTGCTGGCTCAGGGTATCGGGCGAGCCATCGTCGAACGAGACCTTGCCGTCTTCGAGCGGCGGGGCCATGGCGATCACGCCGCCCTTGGGCACGTGATGCGGATCCCCGGACCAGGCCGACGTCAGATCCCCGGCCATATAGGGGTTATAGTACTGGCCCTCGGCGACCTTCAAACCCGCCGGGGTCGGCTTATAGCCGGTCAGCAGCGAGTACAGATAATCTGCTCCGCCGTGACGGGCCTTGGCGATCACCGACAGATCCGGCGGATAGGCCCCGCCGTTGCTGGCCTTAGCCGCTTCTTCGTTGGCAAAGGGAGACGGGAACCGGTCGGCCGGAACCGCCTTGCGGGTGATCGCGTCGCCGGTTTCCGAATCGATATCCGGCACCTCGTACTCCGCCGCGATCGCTTTCACGACCGGGTTGTCGTTCGGGTTCGGATACTTCGGATCATAGAACGGGCCGTGCTTGTCGCCGAGGTTGCGGATCGACAAGAGCTTGATGCTGTGACAGGCCGCGCAGACTTCGCGATAGACCTTGAAGCCGCGTTGCAGCTGGGCCTGATCATAGGTGCCGAACGGGCCGTCAAACGAGAAGGCCACGTCCTTGGGCTTGAGCGAACCACCAGCTGCAAGAGCCGGGGCAGCAACAGCGGTCAGGGCCAAGGCCGCAAGACCAGAAACGAGCGTTTGAGTCAGTTTGCGGGTCATGGGCTTAGGCCTTCTCGGCGGAGTCGAGCACAGAGTCAGAGATCGACGCTGGGACAGGCAACGGTTCTTCGGTTAGCCCAACCCACGGCATGATCACGGCAAAGAAGCCGAAATAGTAGAGGGTCAGGACGCGCGACAGCCACACGAAGCTGTTGAGGTCAGCGTCGAACAGTTTGAAGGTCGTGAAACCCGGGATGACTTGGTCGTCCGGCAGCACGGCCCCGCAATAGCCCAAGCCCAAGCAGGCGATCACGAAGATGACGAAGAAGGTCTTCATCACCGGGCGATAGCGCATCGACTTGACCTTAGAGGTATCAAGCCAGGGCAGGACGAACAGGATGGCAATAGCGCCGCCCATGGCCACAACGCCGAGGAACTTGTCCGGAACGGCGCGCAGGATGGCGTAGAACGGCAGCAGGTACCATTCCGGCACGATGTGCGCCGGGGTCACCAGCGGGTTGGCCGGGATATAGTTGTCGGCGTGACCCAGAGCGTTCGGGTTAAAGAACACAAAAGTGGCAAACAGCATCAGGAAGACGATGATCGCCAGACCGTCCTTGACCGTCGCATAGGGCGTAAAGGGCACGGTATCGGCCTTCGACTTCACTTCAACGCCGGTCGGGTTGTTCTGACCGGTGACGTGCAGCGCCCAGACGTGCAGGACGACAACACCGGCAATCACGAACGGCAGCAGATAGTGCAGCGAGAAGAAGCGGTTCAGGGTGGCATTATCCACCGCCGGGCCGCCTTGCAGCCAGACCAGGATCGCTTCCCCGATGAACGGGATCGAGCCGATCAGGTTGGTGATCACCACCGCGCCGTGGAACGACATCTGACCCCAGGGCAGCACATAGCCCATGAAGGCCGTGGCGATCATCAGGAAGAAGATGATGCAGCCCAGGATCCACAGCACTTCGCGCGGGGCCTTGTAGGAGCCGTAGTACAGGCCGCGCAGCATGTGGATATAGACGGCCATGAAGAACATCGACGCGCCGTTGGCGTGCACATAACGGATCAACCAGCCATATTCGACGTCGCGCATGATGCGCTCGACGCTGGCAAAGGCGTAATCAACGTGCGGGGTATAGTGCATGGCCAGCACGATACCGGTGATGATCTGGGTTGCCAGACAGACGGACAGGATGCCGCCGAAAGTCCACCAGTAGTTCAGGTTTTTCGGGGTCGGGTAATCGACAAAGCTGTCGTGTACCAGACGCAAGACCGGGAGGCGCTGGTCCAGCCAGCGCTCAAAGCCCGTCTTGGGAACGTAAGTCGAGGGATGGTCGCTCATGGGATTCCTCAGGGACGGATTAGCCGATCTTGACGGTTGAATCGGTCAGGAAGACGTAATCCGGAACCGGCAAATTGGTCGGAGCCGGGCCTTTGCGGATACGGCCTGACGTGTCGTAGTGCGACCCGTGGCAGGGGCAGAACCACCCACCATAGTCACCGGTACCGAAGGTCGGCACGCAGCCCAGGTGCGTACAGGACCCGACGAGGATCAGGTACTCCTCATGACCTTCTTTGACGCGCTTGGCGTCCGGTTGTGGATCACGCATGTCGGCCGTGTCGTCCTTGCGGGCCGCTTCGATTTCCGCGGGCGTGCGCTTACGCACGAACAGCGGCTTACCGCGCCATTTCACCGTGACCTGCTGGCCCTCTGTGACCTTGGACAGGTCATATTCGATGGAGGCCAGAGCGCGGGTATCCGCCGCCGGGCCCATCTGAGAGACAAGCGGCACCGCGATCATGGCCGCCGCACCGGCGGCGGCTGAGCCCGCCGCGATATAGATGAAGTCGCGCCGGGTAGGGTCTTGCCCCTCGTGCGCACCGTCGACCTGATCGGTCACTTCGACACCTCTTTGCCAGTTTCCGTCCCACACGTATGGAACAGGGATAGTTCGCCAACTTATACGAAGCCATCCGTTCAAAAAAGAACGAGGTGCGACCTTTTGACTGACCTTTTGCCGCAGGGCAGCAGCCATCCGACCGAAAATCGGATCTTGCCCCTAGCCAAACGCGCGGTCAGCCCCTAGATCGCGCCTTCAAACTATGGGCTTAAAATGCGTCTCGCGCTTTTTCAACCAGATATCCCGCAAAACCTCGGCAGTGCCATCAGATTATCGGCTTGTTTCGGGGTTCCGCTCGATATTATCGAGCCTTGTGGCTTTCCGCTGACGGATAAGGCGCTCAAACGCACCGCCATGGACTATGGCTTGCTGGCCGACATTACGCGCCATAGTGGCTGGTCGGCGTTTTGCGCGGCCCTTCCGGGGCGGCTTTTGCTGTTCACCACCCGGGCTCCGGCCAGCGTCTATGATTTCGCCTTCGAGCCGGACGACACCCTGCTGATGGGCCGCGAAAGCGCGGGCGTCCCCGAAGAGGTGCATGCGCGCGCCGATCACCGGCTGATCATCCCCATTCGCCCCGGTGCCCGCTCCTTCAACCTTTCAACGGCCGCCGCCATGGGGCTGAGCGAGGCCCTGCGCCAAACCGGCGGCTTCCCTGCCCTGCCCGATTGTGGTTCAAAGGCCCCATGACCGCTTCCCCTCAAGCCGCTTCGCCCGTCTCTGACGCTCTGTCCCTGCGCCAGCAGGCCGCCCGCGCCTGGTTTGAGTCCCTGCGGGATCAGATCTGCACCGCCTTTGAAACGCTGGAAGATGACGCGCCCGCCACGCTCTATGGCGAAACTCCGGGCCGGTTTGAGCGTACCCCCTGGGCCCGTGAAGCGGGCGGCGGCGGGGTGATGTCAATGATGCACGGTCGCCTGTTCGAAAAAGTCGGAGTCCATGTCTCGACGGTCCATGGCACCTTCGCGCCCGAGTTTGCCAAGACCATCCCCGGTGCCGCCGAGGATCCGCGCTTTTATGCCACGGGCATAAGCCTGATCGCGCACATGACTAATCCGCATGTGCCCGCCGTGCACATGAACACCCGCTTTATCACCACGACCCAAAGCTGGTTCGGCGGCGGTGCAGACCTGACCCCGCTACTGGCGGCGGATCGCCACCAAGACGCCCCCGACGCCATAGCCTTTCACAAGGCGTTCCAAGCGGCCTGTGATGCCTTTGATCCGGACTACTTTGCGCGGTTCAAGGCTTGGTGCGACGAGTACTTTTTCCTGCCGCACCGAAATGAGCCCCGGGGGATTGGCGGCATTTTCTATGATCACCTCAACAGCGGCGATCACGACCGCGACTTTGCCTTTACCCGGGCCGTGGGCGAGGCCTTCCTCGGGATTTATCCGACTTTAGTGCGCGGACG
>DAITMY010000104.1:0-7574 GCA_036834925.1 Asticcacaulis sp. | reverse complement strand
GTATGATCCGGCCCCCCGTTCCGCCGACCGTATCGCGAGCCCAACCTTTGATGTCGTATGTGGCCGGGTTGAGCACAAAGCGGGGACCGGTTTTTTTACGCTTCCGTCGGGTCTTGGCACTGGCCTCGTCGGAGAGGATGGCGGCGGACAGGGCGGCGCTTCCAAAGAGCATGTGGCGGCGTTGCAGCATGTGAGTTTCCCTATTTTTATCTTTTCTTGGCAGTTCGCGTCCGGCTAAAGGGCGCTCTTATGTCGATGCTTTAAACTCTCTTCAAAGCTCTGGCGGGCGGCATCCATGATCAATGGCATTGCCAATAAATCCTTTGGAATTGTGCGTAACGGCGCCAGGCTCTCAAAGGCTGTAGATACGGGGTCCGTTAGGCTGGAGACTTGATGCGCCCACGCCAGTAAGCGCTCTGCTTCGGGGTCGACGAATGTCTCGCCTGTGTCGTACCGCATGTGGATGAAAGCCAGCCAAGACCCGATCACCCGGGCAAAGGGCTTAGGATCGTGCCCTTGGGAACAGGCCAAAAGCATGGGGTCGATGATCCGTACTGGAATTTTCTGAGAACCATCCCACGCGATCTGCGCTAATTGATGCGCCAATTCGGGGTTTTCAAATCGCGCCCAAATCTGATGGGCATAGTCTTCGAGTGGCAGCCCAGGCAGAGGCTCAAGCAGTGGCAGAACAGCGTCCACCATCAGGCTCTGGACTGTACGGCGCAGGTCAGGATCTGAAGCGGCTTCCGCGACCGTCTTCATGCCCCGTAATTGGCCCGCATAGGCCAAGGCCGAATGGGCCCCGTTCAGTACCCAAAGCTTGGCGCGGGCGAATGGAGAGAGGCTATCGCAGATCTGTACCCCGGCCCTTGCCCAGTCCGTCGCAGGATCAAGACCCCCCTTATGGCGCTCGATTACCCATTGGCTGAAGGCTTCGCGCTGGATTGGCCAACGATCCTCAAACCCCGTCTCTGAAAGCAATCTCTGACGCAGGGCTTCATCGGTTGCGGGGGTAATCGAGTCGACCATCGTATTGGGGACGCTGACGTGATCGGCGATATAGTCAGCGAGCGCCGGACGGGTATGCCGGGCCATGGCGATGAGGGCAGCTTTGATCCTCGCGCCATTTTGGGCAATGTTGTCACAGGACAGAACGACAAAGGGGGCTAATCCCGCGTCCCGTCGAAGGCTCAGCCCTTTCAACACCCATCCCAGGAAACTGGCTGGAGTCTCGGGGTTGGCAATGTCCGCCTGTATATCCGCCCGCGCCAAATCGAGCGTCCCGTCGGGCGCTAAGCCATAGCCTTTTTCCGTAATCGTAGCCGTCACATAGCCGACGGTCGGGCATGTCAGCATGGCCTCGGCCGCTGCCCGCGATTCCGGGCCGTATACCCATTGTCGAATGGCCCCGATAACACGGTTGCTGATCGTTTTGTCCCGTATTGATAAGGTATAGAGACCGTCTTGGGCATCAAAAGCCTCGATTGTTCGCCTAGAATTCAGGGCGATCACACCGATTCCAAACCTGGGATCAAATGCGTTCATCCGGTCGAACACATCGGCCTGGTGAGCCCTGAAAAAGGCTCCGGGCCCAAAGTGAACGACGCCAAGCGGAAGCGCCCAGCGATCATAGGTGTCCGGGCGGGCCAGAAACAGGCGCTCGAGGGGGATGCGCGCATCCGGCTTGTACATCTCTGCGGGAGGGATCACAGGGTGACTCCGCGTTTCCAAATCGCCACGTCGCGCTCTTCGTTCCGTTCAGCGCAGGTTCGGGCCCCCTCACAAACAGCTAGGATGTGCTCGAGGAGGGCGTTTCGACAGGCCTCGGCACGGACTTCGCCGTGCAGCATTGGGCTAGCGTCAAAATCGATCCAGTTGGGTTTGTGAGCCTTGAGCTTGTCATTGGACGCAATTTTCAGTGTCGGCACCATGAACCCCATAGGGGTGCCCCGTCCGGTTGAAAACAAGATCAGATTGGCACCAGCCGCCGCCAGAGCTGTTGACGAGACCGCATCATTTCCCGGCGCCTCGATCAGACTTAAGCCCGAGCGACAGGCAATTTGCGCATAGGGCAGGACATCCACCAGGGGTGAAGAGCCACCTTTTTGAACGGCCCCTAACGATTTTTCTTCGAGGGTTGTTATGCCGCCCGCTTTGTTGCCGGGGGATGGGTTTTCATAAACAGCCACGCCATGGGCCGTAAAATGATCTCGAAACCCCTGTAAAAGCGAATGCGCGCGTTCGTAAACTGCGGGGGACGTTGCGCGATTGAGGAGCAAGGCTTCTGCGCCAAAGATTTCCGGGATTTCGGTTAGCAGGGCCCGTCCTCCCCACCCGGTGACGGCATCCGCCATTTGACCGATCAGGGGATTGGCGGTCAGTCCGGAATATCCATCAGATCCGCCGCATTTCAGGCCAAGCGCGATGTCTGAAACAGAACAGTCTGTGCGCTGATCCTGTTCCACTTCCGCGACAAGCGCTGCAAGGAGGGACATGCCGGTTTCCAGCTCATCTGTGACCGCTTGGGTTCGAAACGCGGCGATCCGACCTTCACCCTTAGGCACGATCCGCTCGAGTAATGGGTCGAGCTGATTGTTTTCGCACCCCAGCCCAACCAGTAACACTGCCCCCGCATGGGGATGTGATGCCAGTGCAGCCAAGAGGTCCCGCGTGGCACAGAGATCGTCACCAAGCTGAGAGCATCCAAGCGGATGTGAAATGGCATGAATGCCATCCACGCGTGTTCCCCAACGCGCCATAGCCAGTTGCGCAAGCTTTTGAACGGTTCGCGAAACACAAGACACCGTGGCAATGATCCAGATCTCATTGCGGATCGCCACGCGTCCATCTTCGCGTCGATAAGCCTTTATCACGGGACCTGATGGGCTAGGCGGCAAGGGGGCGTTGAGGCCGATATCTGGGCTGGCCCGCGATAAATCGCCCTCGAGCGCTGATGCGAGATTGTGGCTGTGAACCCAGTCGCCCGTTTGGATGTCTGCTGTTGCCCGGCCAATCGGTGCGCCATACTTAACGACGGCATCGCCTGGACCGTGTGGGCGCACAGAGACCTTGTGGCCAGCCTGTATCGATGCACCAATCGTGATCGATTGATGAGCCAAGGCAACCGTTTGCCCCGGTGTCAGGTCCGTCAGGGCAACAGCCACGCTGTCTTTCGGAGAGACGCGATGTAGAGCAGGATATTCCGACATCAAAACCAACTGGCACAGCTAGGTAACCGGTATCATTTCATTCTGTCAGCCCCTTGGCAAGGCCTATGAGACTGGTAGACTCGGGGGGCGACAGTCGTCCTGAACCCGTGTATCGCCTAAGGATACGACTCATATGCCGCAGTCAGGATCCGACGGAATGGCCGACCCAAACAGTGCAGAGGCTCTGGAAGAAGATACCGAAATTAACCGGGGTCTGATCGTTGACGCGGCCTTGCGCCAAAAGATCGAGAGCCTTTTAGAAGGGCGCAAAAGCGTAACAATCAATGACGTCGCGCGACTGTCAGGTTTGTCGAAGAAGACAATCTCGCGCATTATCAATAATGCCCCGAACGTGCGTGATGAAACTCGGGAATATGTTAACGAAATCATCCGTCTGACTAAATTTAGTCCGGATCCTCAAGCACGTGGACTTGCACTTCGACGGTCATTTCTGATCGGCTTGATTTATGATAACCCGAATGCTCAGTATGTCGTCACCATGCAGATGGGCATTCTCGACAAACTGCGCGGCACAGGCAATGAGCTGGTTGTGCATCCGTGTGATCGGAATAGCCCGGATTTTATCAGTCGGGTCCGCGATTTTATCGAACGTCAGAGGCTTAGCGGCGTCATTGTCCTGCCGCCCATTGCTGAAAATCGCGATCTTCTGGCGATGATCGAAGAGCTTAACCTGCCGATGATCCGAATAACGGCCCGAAGTGGTGAGCATCAGGCTCCACCTATTCGTGTTCCCCAAATCGTTTCGTTGGATGCCCTTGGATGTTGTGAGGCCAGCGAGCACTTGGTTCGACTTGGACACAGACGAATCGGATTTATCGGGGGAAACCTTGCTTATGTCTCTGCCCACGAACGGAGGAAGGGCTTTGAGGAAGGTTTGCGTCGTCATGGCCTGACTTTGGATCCATCGTTAGATGTGTCCGGTGATTATTCGTTTGAGTCCGGATACGCGGCGGCGATGCAGCTTTTACAGCGCTCGGATCGCCCCACGGCCATCATCAGTAGCAACGACGAGATGTCTGCCGGTGTCTATAAGGCAGCGTACGAGTTAAACCTGTCCATTCCTCGGGACTTGAGTGTTGTCAGCTTTGATGATTCGCCACTCGCCGCCCGCTTGTCTCCGGGGCTTAGTACGGTCCGCTTGCCCGTACGCGATATTGCCCGTCAAGCCGCTGAGGCCGTTCTGCGCCCGGATCCCGGTCACGCCAACTATGCCTTTCGTTCTGAGTTTGTCGTAAGGAACTCAACGGCTCCAGTTCGTTTAATCGGCCTCTAGACCGGAGCTCAGTTCTGCTCTTGCTGACATCAGCGCTACAGGCCATGTTAAAAAAACGATGACACCGGTTTCCTTTGTGCGTATAACCCTCAAAAAAGCGTATCAGGGAGTGAGACATGGGAAGCCCGGCTTTGATCAAAACCGCCGCGCGCCTCAGCCTGGATCCGGATCGGTTTTTCGCCAGCGATCCGACAGAGCGTAGGATTGCGCGTACGCTTTACGAAGCTGTGGCGGACTATCCAATCTTGTCGCCCCATGGCCATACGGACCCGGCCTGGTTTGCCCACAATGCCGCCTTTGAAAATCCAACAGCCCTGTTTTTAAGCCCGGATCATTACCTCTATCGGATGCTCTATTCCCAAGGGGTTAGTCTCGATAGCCTGGGGGTGCGGCCAAATTGGTCTGATCCAAGACCTTTGGACGATCCGCGCGCGGCTTGGTCTGAATTTGCGCGTCACTATTACCTGTTTGCCGGAACGCCATCGCGGCAGTGGATGGATCACGTCTTTTCCACAGTCTTCGGGCTAAATGAACGCTTCGATCAAAACACAGCGGATGCCTTTTATGACGCGATCGATGCGGCGCTAAAGACCGACGCCTTCCGACCGAGGGCCTTATTCGAGCGGTTTCGCATTGGCTTTCTTGCGACGACTGAAGGTGCTACGGACACGCTGGCTGAACACCAAGCCATTCGGTCCAGTGGCTGGTCGGGGCGGGTGGTGACGACCTATCGTCCGGATAGTGTTGTGGACCCCGAGCACGAGCAGTTTGATCAGGATTTGGCCCGTTTTGCGGCGCTTACGGGCGAGTCGCTCGATACCTTTGCCAGCTATTTGCGGGCGCATCAGACACGGCGCGCCTATTTCCGGAGCTTTGGCGCGACAGCCACCGATCATGGTCATCCCACAGCGCGGACGGCTAATCTTAGTCCGACAGAGGCAGAAAAGTTATATGCCCAGATCCGTCAAAAAGATCGAACTCCGGAGGCGTGTGAGCTGTTCCGCGCGCAAATGCTGACGGAGATGGCGCGCATGAGCCTCGACGACGGCATGACGCTTCAGATTCATGCGGGCGCCCGTCGCAACCATAATCGCGGGCTCTTCAAGGCTTACGGTCGGGACAAGGGTGCCGATATCCCTGGGCCTACAGAGTATGTCGAGGCCTTGAGGCCAATGTTGGACGTCTTTGGCAATGAGCCGGACCTGAGCATTATCGTGTTTACGCTTGATGAGGCGGCTTATTCGCGGGAACTGGCGCCCCTAGCGGGCCACTATCCTTGCTTACGTCTTGGTCCGGCGTGGTGGTTTCATGACAGCCCCGAGGGCATGTTGCGGTTCCGTGAGCAGGTCACACCGATCGCAGGTTTTTACAACACCGTTGGATTCAACGATGACACCCGGGCGTTTCTATCGATCCCAGCGCGCCATGATATGGCCCGTCGCCTGGATGCCCGCTATCTCGCCCGCCTCGTCAGCGAACATCGTCTCGATATGACCGAAGCGCACACCTTGATCCATGATCTGACCGACACCTTACCCCGGTCAGCTTACAAGATTTGACACCCTTTTACATGCGAGGCCTGTAATGTGTGAAAAAACCGGTATGTTTTCTAAAACCTACTATGCCACTCATCCCGATATGATGGTCAATGCGGCCAATCAGGATTTGCGGGATAAGTATTTGCTGGATGGTTTGTTCCAAGCTGATCAAGTTGTTCTGCACTATACGCACTTTGAGCGCTTTGTAATTGGTGGCGTGGCTCCCGTTGCAAGCCCTGTTCACTTGCCCCATCAGACAGAACCGGCATCAGCCGCAGGGCATCCCTTTCTCGAGCGCCGCGAACTGGGCATTATCAATGTGGGCACGGGTACAGGCACGGTGAGCCTGGATGGCGTGGTCTATACGCTCGCGCCACGAGATGGTCTTTATGTCCCAATGGGCACAACAGACGTCGTGTTTGGCCCTGGAGCGGTCGACGCCCCTGCGCTCTATTACCTGACCTCTACGCCGGCGCATGTCCGCTACGAAGCGGTTCACATTCCGATTAGCAAGGCGGTTCCGCTTGAGCGCGGCTCAACAGAGACCTCAAATAAACGTGTGATCTATCAATACATCGTTCCATCGACTGCTAAATCATGTCAGCTACTCTTGGGCTTAACAGAACTGGATACGGGTTCTGTTTGGAACACAATGCCGCCCCATCTTCATGATCGCCGATCAGAGGTCTATTTCTACTTTAGACTAAGCGATAATGATCGAGTGTTTCATTTCATGGGCGAGCCTGATAATTGCCGACATATCGTTATGAAGAATAATGAGGCTGTTGTTTCTCCACCTTGGTCGATTCACATGGGCTGCGGCACATCGAACTATAGCTTTATTTGGGCTATGGGCGGTGAAAATCTTGATTACACGGACATGAACGTCCTCGATATCTGTCAACTTGCCTAAGTTATAGGGAAAATACCAGTGACCCATCCTTTTGATCTGTCGGGCAAGGTTGCCCTTGTAACGGGCGCGAATACGGGTCTTGGCCAGGGCATTGCCTTGGCCCTGGCTGCAGCTGGCGCTGATATTGCCGCGGCTGGCATCCAAGAAGCGACCGAGACCGGTGATCGCGTGCGCGCCCTCGGTCGACGCTTTATCAATTTGAAGGCCGATTTAACGTCGACAGCGCCGATAGCGGATCTTTTGTCAGGAACGGTCAACGGCCTCGGCGGCCTTGATATTCTTGTCAATAATGCGGGCCTGATCCGGCGCTGTGATGCTGTAGATTTTTCTGAAAAAGACTGGGATGACGTGATGAACGTCAACATCAAGTCCGCCTTTTTCATGTCTCAGGCCGCTGGACGACATATGATTGCCAAAGGTCGCGGCAAGATTATCAACATCGCTTCAATGTTGTCTTTCCAAGGTGGTATTCGCGTTCCCTCCTATACGGCCTCCAAGTCCGCTATTGCGGGGATCACGCGATTACTTGCCAATGAGTGGGCTGCCAAGGGTTTGAATAATAACGCCATTGCCCCGGGTTACATGGCGACGGACAATACCGCTCAGTTACGAGCCGACGA
>DAITMY010000103.1:0-7672 GCA_036834925.1 Asticcacaulis sp. | reverse complement strand
GCCAGATAGTCAGACAGCATGCCAAAGAAGACGGTGCCGAAACCGATCCCGATCAGATTGTTGATGAACAGGAACAAAGCCGAAGCCGTCGCGCGCATATTCGCAGGGCCGAGGTGCTGAATAGCGGTGATCACGGGACCGAGCCAGACCAGCCCCAACGCCTGAGGCACCAAGAACACAAAAAACGCCACGACCAGCGACTCGGACAGCAAGCCGAAGGCATAGCAAGGGATGGACAACACAAAGGCCACGGCAGGAATCAGGGCATAGGCCCCCTTATGCTTGCCGCCCAGCTTGTCCCCCAGCATGCCGCCGATCCAGATGCCGATAATCCCGCCGATAAAGATAATCCCAGCCATAAACAAAGAGCGATCGACCAAGGACAGGCCAAACGAGCGCTGGAAGAACGACGGTAGCCAGAAGATCAGGCCATAACCCAAAATCGAGCTACAGGACGCCCCAAACGAAATCAGCCAAAAGCTGGGCTTAGGCAGGATGGTACTCAGAACCACGCCTATGGGCGCCGCCTTTGCCGCCGGACTTCCCGGCTCAGGCTTCGGATCATACTGCCCCCGCGGCGGATCCTTGACCAACAAGCGGAACACCGGCGCAATCAGAACTCCAGCCAAGCCCACAGCGATAAAGGCAAATCGCCAGTCCACCAGCGACGCCAGCAAGCCGCCGAACAGGATCCCGAGGGCAGACCCAATCGGGATACCAAAGCTATAGACCGCCATGGCCCGCGCCCGTTCCTTGGGCGGGAAATAGTCGCTGATCAGGCTGTAGGCCGGGGCAACACCGCCCGCCTCACCGACACCGACGCCCATTCGCGCAAGAAACAGCTGCCAGAAAGAATTGGTAAGGCCACACAAGGCGGTAAAGCCGCTCCAGACAGCCAAGGACACGGTCATGATCCAGACCCGGCTCAATCGGTCCGCCAGCCAGGCAATCGGTATCCCCAGCCCAGTATAGAACAAGGCAAACGCCAGACCGCCCATCCAGCCGAGCTGGGTATCGGTCAGGTTCAGCTCTTCTTTGATCGGTCCAGCCAAGATGCCGATGATCTGACGGTCGATAAAGTTGAAGGTGTAAACGAGAATAAGCAGCGCCAGCACGCCGTATCGGTAGCCCTTATCCGCCGCCTCGAGCGGTGGGGCTGAGTCAGCAGGGGCAGACACAGTGTCCGGGGGGGTCGACGACATGGCACGCTCGCTTGGACGGAACAGGTCCGCACCTTAAAGTACAGATATACACGGAAAAAGGGCCCGGCAAATCAGCCGAGCCCTTTCAGACACATCAGATCAGAACTTCACGTCAAACGTGGCGGTCACGGTGCGCGGCGGGCCGTAGAACCCGGCCACCGAGTTGCCGAAGGTCGCGCCCGGGAAGTTATAGCCCCCAACGCGATATTCCTTATCGCTGAGGTTCTTGCCGTGCAGGCCGAGGGTGTAGCGACCCCCTTCGGAGTTCCAGACCAAGCTGGCGTCATAGAGCCAGAACTCGCCTTGATCGAGCAGGATATTTTCAAACTCGAACAAGGACATCTTGCTGCGATAGCTGGTGGACGGCGTAAAGGTCAGCTTGCCGCCCATGAAGTCCCGACGATAGGTCAGACCAACATAGCCCGTCCATTTCGGGGTGTTCTGGAACACGACCTGCGAGGCGATGTTCTCATAACGACCCAGAGCGATGTTGTAGCGCTGGAAGTCTTCGTATTCGCCCTTGGTATAGCCCAGGGCGAACTGAGCTGACAGCGGCTCGGCAATCGACAGATTCCCTTCGAATTCCGCACCCCAGATCTTCGATTCGCCCACATTGTCGACAAAGCTGGCAATGGTGTTACCCGAGGGCACCTGGGTGGTGACCTGCTGGTCCTTGTATTCCGAGCGGAAGATCGCCGAAGAGAAAGACAGACGGTTTTCGAACGCCGTCCCCTTCAGGCCCACTTCATAGGCATCAACGGTTTCTGGCTTGTAGCCGCGCACGGTATCCGGCGTGGCAACCGCATCACCGCGCATATCCCAACCGCCCGACTTGAAGCCCTGGCTATAGGAGGCATAGGCGGTCATTTCGGGTGACAGCTTGAGCGAGGCGCTCACGCGCGGGGTAAACTTGCTGAAGCTCTTTTTAGCTTCATAGTTGGTCCGGATTTGTAACGGAGCCCGAGCCGCACCCCCATTATAGGGGCTGTTCGCCGTGCCAAGATAGAAGGCCCGGAACACCACGGCGTCCTTGTCATCCTTGGTGTAACGACCGCCCAATGAGACCGACAGAACATCGTTGATCTCGAACGAGAAGTCCGCAAACGCCGAATAGCTGCGTGTATTGACCTTGCCTGCAGAAACGATGTTCAGACCGAGGTTTCCGGCTTGGGTATCAAAGGCCCCCTCGGCATAGCTGCTCATATAGAACAGGCCGCCGACGCCAGAGACCTTGTCGCCCGTGAAGAGCAGCTGCAACTCTTGCGAGGCTTGGGCATCTTCATAATAGGCCGGAACATCAAGCAACTTGGCCGGGGTATTGTCGAAATCGATAAGAGTGCGGGTATCGCCCTTACGGCCCGCCGTGATCGATTTTAAGGTAAACTGGTCATTGAGCTTGTACTCAGCCAGCAGCGATCCCCCCTCAGTCCGCACCTTGTTCTTGTCACCTAAACCCGCATAGGTGTCATACACACTCGAAGGCGGCAGATCGCTGCGCGCCGTCGAGGTCGCAGCAACCGGGATTTCACGGTGACCATGACGGGCGTTCGAATCGTCGACCGTCTTGTCGTAGGACAGACGGAAGAACAGCTGATCGGTCGGCGCATACTCGGCGCTGAACCGGCCGGCAATCATGTCCTTATTATAGTGCTCAGCCCCGGTATTGAGGTTCTTGCCATAGCCATCGCGGCTATATTTGGCCACGGCCCCGCTGACCGACAAGGTATCTGTCAACGGCGTCCCGCCCGAAACGATCAGGTCGGCTTGGCTGAACGAGCCCACATTGCCGCGCACGCGCAAAGACGGGTCGCCACCGATCTTTTTGGTCACATACTTAACCGCGCCCCCGATGGTGTTGCGGCCATAGAGCGTGCCTTGCGGCCCACGCAGAACTTCGATGCGCTGGACGTCAAAGATGTCGAGCACGGCGCCCTGCGGGCGGGCGACATAGACATCATCGAAATAAAGGCCCACGCCCGGCTCAAAGCCCCAGAGCGGATCCTGCTGACCGACGCCACGGATGAAGGCGATCAAGGTCGAGTTTGAGCCACGCGCGACCTGAAGCGTCATGTTCGGGGTCGTTTGCTGTAGCTTGGTGATATCGGCAGCGCCGGTGCGCTCTAGCTGTTCGCCCGAGACGCTGGTCACAGCAATCGGCACGTCCTTGAGGGCTTCAGCCCGTCGACGGGCTGTCACCGTCACTTCTTGGACGTTCGATGCCGCAGGTTCAGAGGCAGGGGTTGATTGTGCAAAAGCAAGGCTGGGTACAGCCGTGATCGCAGCCCCGGCAAGCAGGAGCGATTTCAGCGAAGCGTGCATTGTTTCCTCCCAGAAACAGTTCGCAGACAAATTGTCCTCATTCGCGCATTAATTCAGCGTCTAATGATTAATGCAAATTATCTGCCCCCGTGGTTCTGTCAATCGCTGTTATGCCGCTACGTAAATTGACACAGGGGTAAGAAGCGTTTTTGCTAGGGACAGGTGCAGCTTTGCCGCAGATTGTGGCAAACGAAACGAGGTTAATGTGGCCAAGTCCAAGGATGCCCTAGCAGTAGATGGCGACGAACGACCGGGCGAGCCGCCGCTGAAAAGTGCCCGTCGCGGTCGCCCCCCCAAGTCGACCGAGGGCGGAGAGGCGCGCGACATGATCCTTGATGTCGCTGAGGAGCTGTTTGCCATGCACGGCTTCCACGGCGTGACGATCCGTCAGGTCGCCCGCGAGGCCGGTTTTGATACGGCTCTGATCCATTATTATTTTGGGGCCAAGCGCAGCCTATTTGATGCTGTGTTCTTGCGCCGGGCCGAAGTGCTGAACCGGGACCGGATGGAGGCGCTCAACAGCTATGCCCTCAAGGAAGGACCGAACATGACGGTCGAGGGCCTGATCAGCGCGTTTGTCTTGCCGGTCATGCGCTGGCAAGCCGAAGGGGGTATCGGCTGGAAGCATTATTGCGCCCTTGTCAGCCAGGTGAACGCCACGCCCATGTGGGGCGGCGAGACCATGACCCGCTACTTTGACCCGCTGATTCACCGCTTGATCGAGTTGTTACAAGTCATCCTGCCCGAGGCCACGAAATCCGACCTTTACTGGGCCTATCACAATCTGTCGGGGGCTCTGACCCTGACCATGGGGGAAACCGGCCGGGTGGATCGTCTGTCCGGTGGGCTGTGCCGGTCGGGCGACCTGACCACCGCCGGAGCAATGATGATCCAGTTTGCCTCAGCCGGATTCAAAGCGCTTTGCCAGCCGAACCCCTCTAAAACGTAACCGCCTTTGGCGCGTCCGAACCATGGAAATGCACGGTCCGGGTCACTTTGCGATAGCGGACATTCACCTGGGAGTGCTGATCCTTGTGGGTCTGGCTAAAGAAATTGGCCTGAACTTTCACTGTGGATAAGGGGCCAGATTTTGCGGTCTTTCCCTTAGGCACTTTGGCTTTTTCCGACGGAACCGTGCCCTTGAACACCAAGGTCACGCGATCCCCCTCAAAGGCCTCGCCTGTAAAGTCGAGCGCGACACGCCCCCCAGCCGTCCAAACCCCGAAGGCTGTTCCGGCATGGGCGACCAGCGCAATGAAGGCATCCGGATCATCCAGACTGGGTTGCGCATCGGGCGCCAGCGCCACCAGCGCCGGTTCCACATCGTGGGCAGAAAAGACGTGAGTCACCACAACAGATTTTCCGTCATCGGAAAATTCAACCACCGACAAGGACGCATGGCCCCGGTGGGCCTGAGCCGGACTTTGACCACCCCATACGGCCAGCGCTCCAAAAAGCGCCAGCCCCAGGGAAAAACTACGACGAGCCAAGATCATTTCTTTGCATTGCTGGACGGAACCGTCTTGATCGAGTCCGGTGTAACCTGAAGGTTCATATCCTGCATACGGTTCGTTCCTTGCGGGAACGACTGGAAATTCAGCGTCCGCTCGTCGATCCGACGCGGGAAGAAATTGTTGGTCCGGTCCGCATCGGCGGTTTCCAGACGCGGATCCAGCTCGACCTCTTTGATGGTCTTGGCGGTCATGTAGCGCCAGGTCACCTTTTGCGAATTGCGACGCCAGATCTCTGCCGGGATGCGCACGGTCTCGTTCGATCCGTCGGTGAAGCTGAACTTGAGGATCACCGGCATCACCAAGCCCCCGACGTTGCTGAGCGTCAGGTCATAGATGTTGTCCTTAAAGGCCGCCGCCGCCTTTTCTTCTGGCTCCATTGATGCTTTGCGGGCCTTGGCGGCATCCGCCTCACGAACGGTCACCGTGTACTGATCGGTCTCGTTATAGAAGTCACGGGTCGACGGATCGGTCTCGACGACGGTCGGGATCCCCGCATTGCGCTCGACGGACAAAGACCCCGGGGTCTTGGCATCTTGAGCCTTTTGCCAAGCCTTTTCGACCGCTGGATCGCCGGTATTAACCCGCGCCTTCACGACCTTGTCGAGCGAGATATCGACGTGGTCCGTAGAATAGAACCAGCCGCGCCAGAACCAGTCGAGATCCACTCCGGACACCTCTTCCATAGTACGGAAGAAGTCATAGGGCGTAGGACGCTTAAACCGCCAGCGTTTCGCGTACTCACGGAAGGCATCGTCAAACAGCTCGCGACCCATCACGGTCTCACGCAGGATATTCAGCGCGGTTGCGGGCTTGGCATAGCCATTGGCTCCGAACTGAACCAGCGAATCCGACTGGACCATCAAGGGCACCTGGTCCTTGCTGACCATATATTCAACGATGTCCTTAGGCTCGCCCCGGCGCACCGGATATTTCGCATCCCAGCGCAGCTCGGCCTGATACTGCACGAAGGTATTGAGCCCCTCGTCCATCCACGTCCATTGCCGCTCATCCGAATTGATGATCATCGGATACCAGTTGTGCCCAACTTCGTGGATGATCACGCCGATCAGGCCATATTTGGTCCGGTCGGAATAGGTCAGCTCGCCGGTCTTCTTGTCCTTGACAGGGCGCGGACCATTGAAGGTGAACATGGGATATTCCATCCCCCCCACCGGGCCGTTGACAGACCAGGATGTCGGATAGGGATAGGGCAAACCGAAGTCCGCATAGACCTTAATGGTGTGCACAATCGATTTGGTCGAATAGGCATCCCACAACGGGCGCGCTTCCTTGGGATAAAGCGACTGAGCCATCACCAGCGGCGCAGCCTCATAGTCCTGACTTACACCCTGAGCATCCCAGATGTATTTGCGTGATGTGGCAAAGGCAAAGTCGCGCACATTCTCAGCCTTGAAATGCCAAGTCTTGGCGGCGCCCGGGGCCTTGGCTTTTTCAGCGGCGGCGGCCTCTTCCGGAGTGACGATATAGACTGGGGCCTTCGCCGTCTTGGCCTGTTCAAAGCGGGCTTTCTGGGCCGCGCTGAGAACCTGATCCGCATTCATCAGAGCACCGGTCGCCCCGACGACGTGATCGCCCGGCACCGTCAGCCGCACATCATAATCGCCGAACTCGAGGGTAAACTCACCCGAGCCAAGGAAGGCCTTGTTGTGCCAGCCTTCATAGTCAGAATAAACCGCCAGACGCGGGAACCACTGAGCCCCGAGAAACAGACAGTTGCCGTCTTCGCCCGGCTTGGTGAAACATTCATAGCCGCTGCGCCCGCCAATCACGCGGGTCTCGATCATCGGCACGGTCCAGGTGATGGTAAAGCGTGTGGATGCGCCCGAAGCGACCGCCTCGTTCAGATCGACTCTCAGCAGGGTATCCACGACCTTAAACGGCACCGGCCGCCCCTTGTCGTCGGTGATCTTCAGGTTGGAGTATCCGCCGTCCCAGGTCTTCATCCGCTCGGCCCGGGTGATTTCGCCGGTCGAAACCTGAGCGTTTTCCCCGACAGTACGGGTCATTTCCGCCATCGAGTCGCGCTTGAAGATATTGTGGTCCAGCAACATCCACAGGAATGGTAGATCGTCCGGGCTGTTGTTCTGATAGGTGACGGTGGCGGTCCCGGTGATCGTGCGCTTAGCCTCATCAAGGCTAGCGTCGATCGTGTAGTCCACCTTTTGCTGCCAATAGCGCTTGCCCGGCGCGCCCGAGGCATTGCGGTATTCGTTCGGGGTCGGCCAGTCTTCGTTTTCCAGCTGGCGGAACTTGTCCTCGATGGGAGCCTTAGTCTGGCTGAGCGGATTGGCAATCGCCAAGGCCGGTACGAGCGCAGCCGCCAGAACCAGACTGATCAAAGACGTGGACGTTTTCACCCGCAACCCCTGCGTTTTTATAATCTTGAGGCCGGAAGCCTAGCGCGTCAGAATTATGGCGCAAAGTGGGCATTGCCACATGACGGAAACTTAATGTTCCGCCTCAGTTGAAAAACACGTGCCACATCAAGCGCCCAGGCAGCAAGGTAAACAAACCCGCGATCACCAGCGCGCCGATGAATAATCCGTAGACCGCCTTTTTGTGTGCCTTGATGTCATGGCGGCGCGCCGCTGCAATCACCCCGGGCACGGCAATCAC
>DAITMY010000102.1:0-7736 GCA_036834925.1 Asticcacaulis sp. | reverse complement strand
CGTCAGATGAGTTAATCCGTCGGGTTTCGGTGGAAGCGGGGGCGTTTTGTTTCTGGCTGCTGCAGGGTTGCCTGTTTCTTTACGCCGCCGCCGAGCAGTTCGGCTTGGTGCCGACCGTGTCGGCCTGGAGCCTCACTTTGGTCCTGATGGGTGTCTATCTCATCAGCTCAACCGTGATCGTGATCCGTCGCGGTCTGGCCCACTGAAAATTAAATCGTCGCACAACAGAGAGGATGCCTAAATGACGACTATGACGAAAACTAAAGCTAAGGCCGGAGCCTTTGTGCTGGGCTTGATCGCGGGTGCTGCGCTCGTCGTTGCTGGAATTTCCTTGGCTGGGCCCGCAAAGGCTGAGGCTAAGGGTAATGCACCGGCGATGTGGGTGCTCAAGGACAAGGACTCGACCGTCTACTTGTTCGGGACCATGCACCTGATCAAAAAAGACACCGCGTGGCGCACCCCGGCTATGGATGACGCCTTCAAGGCTTCGGAAGATGTTTGGTTTGAGGCCACAGATCTTGACGATCAGGCCAAGGCTCAAGCGGCGGTCATGAAATACGGCGTGTCTATGGATAAGCCTCTGTCATCACGTCTTTCCCCTGAGGAACTGAAGGCCTTCCAGACGGTCGCGACGGATCTGGGACTGCCTTTGGCTCAGCTTGAGCCTATGCGCCCCTGGCTAGTCGGATTGCAGATCTCGCTCGTACCCATGATGAGGGCCGGCTACGATCCCAATTCAGGCGCGGATAAGATCCTATTGGCTGAGGCTTCAGCAGCAAAAAAGCCTTTAGTCAGCTTGGAAGGTCTGGAAATGCAAATGTCCTTCTTTGCGAACATGCCAGAAGCCGAAGAGCTTAAGTTTTTCAATTACTCGGTTTCTGAGGCCGGTAAGGGCGTCGAGGCGGTCGATAAACTGGCTAAAAACTGGCAAACCGGCGACGTAAAGGCGCTTGAAGTCAGTGCAGAGGAAATGAAAACTAAGGGCAGCGAGTATATCTACGATATGATGCTGACCAAGCGGAACACCGCCTGGGCCGATCAGATCGCCAAGCGTATGGAGGGCAAGGGCACGACGTTTGTGGCCGTGGGTGCTTTGCATCTGGTTGGGCCGGACAGCGTCCAGGCGATCCTTGCCAAGCGTGGAATCAAAGCCAAGCGCGTCCAGTAAATTCTTGTCCTGAAGCGCCACGGGCGGTGTTGACGCCACCCCAATTGCGCATCACTACTTCTCTGGTCCCCGAGGTTAACGCCCCGGGGACCGGTTTTTTTTGCTGCAAGGCTTTCATCAGAGCTGCCAAGGGCAGCGTGAGGAGACATACGGTGAGCGGTCATCTGCTGGGCGTCTATAATCGGGCGCCGATCGAAGTTGAACGGGGTGAAGGGGTGCGACTGCACGCCAAGGATGGCCGCGTGTTCCTCGATCTGGTTCAGGGGATTGCCACCAATGGCTTGGGCCATGCGCACCCAAAGCTGGTCGAGGCCCTGAAGGCTCAGGCCGACAAACTTTGGCACGTTTCGAATATCTTCCGCATTCCGGATCAGGAAGCGCTGGCGGACCGCCTGTGCGAGACCTCGTTTGCAGATGCAGTGTTCTTTACCAACTCAGGCACTGAAGCGATTGAGTGCGCCTTGAAGATGGCCCGCAAGTATCACAGCGCCAAGGGTGCGCCGGAGCGGATTGACGTCATAACCTTTGAGGGCGCGTTCCATGGCCGGACCTATGCGGCCGTCAATGCCGGGGGAAACCCCACCTATACGGATGGCTTTGGGCCGAAGCTTCCCGGATACGTTTATCTCGCGTTCGGCGACCATGACGCGCTTAAGGCCGCTGCGGCTTCGCCGACGACGGCTGCAATCTTGGTCGAACCGGTCCAAGGTGAGGGCGGCGCCCGGGCCATTCCGGAAGGGTGCCTCCGGGGCCTGCGTGAACTCTGTGACCAGCATGGCATTCTGCTGATTTTCGACGAAGTGCAGTGCGGTATGGGCCGGACCGGTAAACTCTGGGCCTATGAATGGGCTGGGGCTGCTCCGGATATTCTGGCGACCGCCAAGGCGCTGGGTGGCGGTTTCCCGGTCGGGGCGTGTCTGGCGTCGGCGGATGCAGCGTCGGGTATGGGCGTCGGTGCCCATGGATCGACGTTTGGCGGCAATCCGCTGGCCATGGCCGTCGCCTTGGCGGCGTTCAATGAAATCACCAAGCCGGAAACCTTGGCCCATGTCACCGAGGTCGGTCAGTATCTGGCCCAGCAGCTACATGGCCTGAAAGAGCGTCTGCCGGATCAGATCGTCGATGTCCGCGGCAAGGGCTTCCTGATTGGCGTCAAACTGGTGGCCAATAACCGCGAAGTCATGACGATGGCGCGCGATCACGGTCTGCTTGTTGCGGGTGGCGGCGATAACTGCATCCGCCTTTTGCCGGCCTTGATCCTAACCCAAGACGATGCCCGCGAAGCGGTGGAGCGTCTGGAGCAAACCTTGCTGGCTATGAGAGCAAAAACTCAAGCCTCCGCTGAGGCCCAGGCATGAGTGGGGACGTGCGCCACTTTATTGATCTGTGGCGACTGAGTGCCCAAGATCTTCGTGCAATTCTTGATGACGCCCGGGCGAGGAAACAGGCCCGGGCCGGTCGTCCCAAGGGCGCGGTTGACTCGGATGCGCCGGGTAAAGACCGTGTGCTGGCGATGATTTTCGAGAAGAATTCGACTCGGACGCGCTTTTCTTTTGATGCGGCCATTCGCCAGCTGGGGGGCGACAGTCTGATTGTGTCCGCTGGCGACATGCAACTGGGTCGGGGTGAAACCGTGGAGGACACGGCCCGGGTTCTGTCGCGTATGGTGGACGCGGTGATGATCCGCGCCAACCGCCATGATGATGTCGAGCGCTTCGCTATGGCGTCAAGCGTGCCGGTGATCAATGGCCTTACGGACAAAAGCCATCCGTGCCAGATCATGGCGGATCTCTTGACCATCGAAGAGCATCTCGGCTCGATTGCTGGCAAGACCCTCGCGTGGGTTGGGGATGGGAATAACGTCTGCGCCAGCTTTATCCATGTGGCGGCAAAGCTGGATTTCACGTTGAATATTGCCTGTCCCGGCGCTTACCACCCCAACCTCTATGATTTGGCGCGGGCGGAAAAAGACGGCGCACGCGTACGGGTGTTCGAAAACCCAGTTGAGGCGGTGGCGGATGCTCATGTCGTCATGGCCGATACTTGGGTGTCCATGGGGGATGTGGACCACGAAGAGCGCTTGGCGGCGTTTGAGCCTTATCAGGTCGATGAGGCGCTGATGGCCAAGGCCGAACCAGAGGCCATTTTCCTCCACTGTCTTCCGGCGCACCGTGGCGAAGAAGTCACCGATGCCGTCCTCGATGGTCCGCAGTCAAGGGTCTGGGACGAGGCAGAAAACCGTCTCCACGCCCAAAAGTCCGTTCTGGCTTGGTGCTTTGACGCGATCTGATCGTTAGCGAATCGGCGGCGGGGCCGGTTGTCCCGTCGCGACGCCCATCAGATTAACAAGATGGACAACCATTAAAACTGCCGCTGCCGCGCTGAACACCATCAGCAACCGATACGGCATGAGGCGTGGGCCCCGGACCAAGTTCGGGGGTTTGGCCCCCATCCATCCGAAAAAGACAGTCAGGGCGGCGGTAAAGGCCAGTCCGGCCAAGGTCAAGGGCATGTCCATGAGTCTGCCTTAGCCGGAAGCGTGTCCGGATTGAAGGGGTTAACAACAGGTTAACCATTTAGGGTGACAACGTGTGTCGTGAGGGTTTCGTCCACAGAATTCTGCCACCCGCGCTAGATCTAGCGGTTAACCATCCGTTTACACGCTAGATGCGGCGCAGTAGCCTTCGGTGAAGTCGGAAGGGGATTCGTATGACCGCGAGCGCGCCTTGGAGCGTTAAAGGGATCGATTCGAAAGCGCGCGAAGCGGCCAAGGACATGGCGCGTCGCTCGGGGATGACCCTTGGCGAGTGGCTCAACCAGATGATCCTTGAGGGTGGGCCTGAGGCTCAGGTTGAAAGTGACCCCACGCCACAGAGGCCGACCTCACGTGCCGCTACAGCCAAGATCGCTGGTGGACGTGCCGCGTCGCGCGACGGATTGGCTCGGGATGCCTTTGCGAAGGGCGCGCGTCGCCCCGCTCTGGATTTGGAATCGGCTTTCGGCGACGATGCAGACGAGTTAAGCCGTGTCACCTCTGCGCTCGATACGCTGACGGCGCGGATTGAATTTGCGGAAAGCCGCTCGGCCTCTGCCGTCTCAGGGATTAATCGGGCGGTTGAAACCGTCTTGTCGCGCCTTGAAGACACGGACAGTGTGGTTGCTGATGCGCGTGAGCGACTTGAAGAGTCAGCCGAGCAAGGGCGTGAGGCAGCGCGTCAGCACAAGGCAGTGCTCGAAAGCCAAAGCAAGCTGGCCGAACGGATCATCGGGACCGAGCGCATTTCGGTGGCACACGCCGAGCGCCTAGAAGGTTTGTCGGCGCACCTGAAAGCAGAGCGTGAGCGGATTGCCCGGATCGAGCAGGAAATCGCTCATCCTCGGTCGCTTGAAGCGGTTCGCACCATGGAAGTGGCGCTGGGTAAGCTGGCGAACCAGCTTTATGAGGGCGAGACCCGTACGCGCGCCAGCCTGTCGGATGTCCGAGAAGATTTAGCCGGTCTATCGCAACGGGTTGGCGCGGTCGAACGTCACGGTAACGGCACTGATGTCCGGGCTATGGTCGAAGGTATCGTCGCCCAAGTCGCGCAGCGTCTGGAGGCGGCTGAGGCAAGAACCTCGTCGGCTCTGCGGACGCTAGAATCGTCTTTTGCCGCTTTAGATGCCCGCCTCACGCAAACTGAGGCTCGTGGGGATGTGACGGATCCAGACGATCTCGTCAGCCCGCGCGAAACGCTAACGCGTTTGGCTGAAGACCTGACCCGCCGTGTGGACTTGGCTCGAGCTGAAATGCTGGAGCGGTTGGACACAACGTCGCAACATCGTTTTGATCGTGTGGATCGGGCCTTGTCTGATCTTAATGCTCATATCGGTGATGTTGAAAAGCAATCGGCTCGCGCGATTGAGCGGATGGGTCAAGATGTTCTGCGTATTGCTGATAATCTGAACCGTAGGGTGTCGGGCGTTGAAGCCAACAGTGCCGCAGCGATGGCGCAGGTTGGTGGCGACGTGCGCCGTTTGGCCGAAATCATGGACAGCCGCTTAGGACAATCGGACAGTGCTCATAGTCAGGCACTGGAGAAACTCGGGTCAGAAATTGCCCGAATTTCAGAAAAACTGACCGTTCGCATCGCCGACACGGAACGCCGCACGGCCCGGGCGATTGATGAGCTGGGGGACCAGTTAGGCGGGGCGACTGAGGCGATCGATGCGCGTTATGCCCGCGCCGCAACCGACCTAGCGGAGCGTATCCGGCAGAGTGAAGAGCGGACGGCGAAAACCTTGCAAGATGCGCGCGAGCGCATAGAGGCGCGGCTCGAAGCCGTACAGTCCCGACCCGAAAGCCGGGCGGCCACGAACACAGCGCAAACGGTTTCTTCTGTCGAAAAGACGCCTGTTCTTCGATCTGAATCTAAGCCGGACCCTCTGAGCTTCCCGGATGATTTTGGGCCTTTGCCGTCGGCCTTTGCCGCGTCAGACATGCCGCTATCTGCCAAATCGCCGATTCTGTCGGAAGGGTTAGACGCGGTTGAAAGCGATCTGTTGGCCGGGTCGGATCCCTTCGAGGCGGATGACCAGGGCATCATCCATGGGGCCATACCGACCCAAGCGCCACGTTTGGACGATGTGACGTTTGACGAAACGGATGAGGCGGCTCTGATGGCCGTGCCTGCGTCTGCCCCCATGCCCGCGCAGATGCGTTATGATGCGGAAGACGAAGATAACGACGTGCGCGTTCCGGCCCCGCAGTCGCAAAGTCTCAAGCCCGCAGATGACCCATTTGATGACGATGATGGACCGGATGCCGCCTTGGCTGCTGAGCTGAAGGCGCTGGCTGGTGAAATTGGGGATTTGCCTCCAGAGCCGTTTAGCCGGGCTGTTTCGGATATGGCCCCGCCGCCCGTTGTCGCGCGTGCTCAGGGGTCTGAATCTTCGTCTGAATCTACGTCTGCTGAGCAAGACGCGGATGACGACTTGTTCGCTGATCCCCAGCCAGCCTTGTCGACACGTGATGCCTTGGCCGCGGCTCGGGCCGCTGTGCGCAGCAGCCTGCCTGTTGAAGAAGAGCGTAGCGCGGGCTTCCTATCAGGCTTGAAGCTTGGCAAGTCCAAGACCCGCCTTAAGGATTTTGGGGCGAGCGAAGAGAAGGCAAAGAATTCCACCTTGCTGCGGGCCTTTAAGGCGTCGGCCGTGGCAGTGGCCTTGACCACCGTCGCCGTCAGCTCAGCGGTCATTTTCGGCGACGATATCCGTAATCTGGATAATGGAACCGGCAAGGATAAAGCACCGAAGCCCGATGAGGCGACGCCCCGTTTGCCGTTGGTCGCAACCGCTGTGACCCCAACTCAAAGCAGTGCGCCTGTCGACCCCTTGGTTCTGGCGCGGGATTATCAAGCGGCAGCGGATCAGCTCAAAAGCCGGGATAAACAGGGCGTCGACACAATCCGGCGTCTGGCCAATTTGGGCTATGCGCCCGCACAGTTTCACCTTGGCCGCCTATACGAAGGCGAGGCCAGTGGCCTTGTCAAAGCGGACCCGATAGAAGCGCGGCGTTGGACCGAGCGTGCAGCCATGGGCGGCGATCCGCGGGCCATGCATAACCTAGGTCTGATGATGTTCTCTGGTGTCGGGGGTGCGCAGGACCCGACCACGGCGGCCCAATGGTTCCGCAAGGCCGCAGACCGGGGGATTGTCGATAGTCAGTTCAATCTTGGTGTGATGTATCAAGAAGGAACCGGTTTGCCGCTGGATCCAGCTGAAGCCTATAAATGGCTAATGATCGCCTCGCGCAATGGGGACCGGGAAGCGACTAAGGCCGCAAAGGCTTTGGTGTCGCGCCTTGAGCCCGCACAGGAAAGCGCTGCACGCCTCGCTGCGGATCGGTTTCAACCGATAACCGAAATTCCGAGCGCATCGGTCTCTGAAAAGGTCGCAATGCGTTGACCAAGGCTTCCGGCTCGGGCACGACGGAGCCTTAAGCCGAAGATCGTTCTAGGGGACTTTGTGTGACCCTGTATCTGCCCATCGCCGAGATGTCGGTGAATATCCTGCTGATTGCGGGACTGGGCACCGTTGTGGGCATCTTGTCAGGTATGTTCGGGATCGGTGGTGGCTTTTTAATGGCCCCGGTTCTGGTGATGATGGGGGTGCCGGCCTCTGTGGCTGTGGCGAGCCAAGGCGGCCATGTTGTCGCCACGTCCAGTTCTTCGATCATGTCCCATGCGCGACAAGGGCGCGTGGATTACCGCATGGGGGGCATCATGGCCCTTGGCGGGGGCCTCGGGGCTGTTCTCGGTGTTGAAGTCTTCCGAATACTTCGCCTTTTGGGGCAAGCGGATCTTGTTGTCGCGGTCTGCTATCTGATCTTTTTGGGCGTCATTGGCAGCCTGATGCTGGCCGAAAGCTTGCAGGTGATCTGGCGTCAAAAGCGCGGCGAAGCGCCGCCTCGGACGAAGGAAAAGCGGCAGGCTTGGCTCTACGCCTTGCCGTTCAAAATGCGTTTTCCCCGATCGGGTCTATACATCAGCGTACTTCCGCCGTTGGCCATCGGGATTTTTGTCGGGATTCTGTC
>DAITMY010000101.1:0-7842 GCA_036834925.1 Asticcacaulis sp. | reverse complement strand
GTCAATCACCCTGGACCGAAAATCCAGCTTAAATGACATGGTTGCTCCCCGCCGTGACCGGCAGGGAGGAGAAGTAAGCCCGCTGTTAGACCAAATAGATGGGTAACAGTTTTCTCCTCCCCGCTCCGGGGGGAGGTACCCCTGCAAGGGGCGGAGGGGTGTTTTTCGGGTTTGAAATTCCCCCCTCCGTCACGCATTCAGCGCTTCCCCGCCCCATCGCCAACAACAGGGCGCAGAAGACCCGCTCGCGCGCGATCAGCCGACCAGCATCTTGGCTTCGCCGTGGGGCACGGTCAGTTTGGCCCGTGTCGACAGTTTGCCGCCCTTGGTCGAGATCTGGTCCACCACCTTGACATGGGTGGTCCAGGCGTCCGGCGCGACCTCGCACAGCATGTAGCCGCGCTGGCTGTTCATGAACTTGAGTTGCTCGGTGTTGCGAGCCATCATCATCTTGCCGCCGGTCGAGATTTCCTCGCCGTCACCGCCCGAGCTGATTGAGGTACAAACGAACTCGGTCGCAATCGCCGCCTTTTCCGGCTTGCGGCCTTCGAGGTGCAGCTCCCCGGCATAGTTCTGATGCTCATCGCCGGTCAGGAACACGGGGTTGCTGACCTTGAGGTCGCGGATCGCCTTCAGCAGGCGATTACGCGGGGTACGATACCCGGCCCAGGAGTCCGGATTGACCGTGTACTCTTCGCCATAGCTGCGATGCAGGTCCATGACCATGATCTGTTGGGCCATGCTGTTCCATCGCGCCTTCGAGCCACGCAGGCCTTCGAGCAACCAAGCTTCCTGTTTCAGGCCCAGCACCTCGGCCTCGGCCTTATAGATGTCTTTACAGGCCGGTCCCCACTTATCGCCGCAAGGCTGGTCGGTGCGGAATTGGCGCGTATCGAGGAAGTTCAGCTCCAGCAGCTGGCCATAGGTGGCGCGCCGGTAAAGCTGCATGGCATTGCCGCGCGGGAACGACCGCAGGCGCAGCGGCATGTGCTCGTAATAGGCTTGCATTGCCATCTGCTGACGCAGACGGAAATACATCGGATCGACGCCGTCCTGATCGATGTCCTGGACCCAGTTGTTATCGATCTCATGGTCATCCCAGACGGTGAACCAGGCCGCCGCCGCATGAGCCGCTTGCAGGTCCGCATCCATCTTGTATTGCGAATAGCGGCGACGATAGTCATCGAGACTGTAGATCTCATCGCCCTCGGGGTAGCGCACGCGCTCATTGACGCCCCGGATCCGATCCCCCCGGTATTCATAGATATAGTCGCCGTAGCAGAAGACGAAATCCAGATCTTCGCGAGAAAGGTGGCGGTGGGCGTTGTAATAGCCGTCCTCATAGCGCTGACAGCCGACGATGCCGAAACGCACACCCTTGACGTCCGCGCCCGCCAGCGGCGTCGTGCGAGCCTGGCCCCAAGCGCTGCGCTCGCTGCCCGCCGTGAAGCGATAGAAATAGGGGCGCGCCGGTTGCAGACCCGTCACTTCGACATGGACCGCGTGGCCCACTTCCGGACGGGCCGGAGCCGTGCCCTTGGCCACAATCTTGTCGAAGCCGCGATCTTCGGCGACTTCCCAGTCCACATTGACGACTTTTTTCGGCATGCCGTATTCCGGAACCATCGGCTCGGGGGCCAGACGGGTCCAGATCACAAAACCGTCCGGGGCCGGATCCCCGGCGGCGATCCCGAGCTGGAACGGATAGTCCTTAAACACCGGATTGGCCCACACAGGATGAGCCGACAGCATCGTACCAAAGCCGATCAGACCGAATCCCCCCAGTCCGGCCATCAGCTCGCGACGGGACATATAGGGGAAAGACGCGGGATTGCGGGACATGTGGGGCTCCATGCGGGTTTGCAGCGTTGAGCTCTGTTACAGTGTCCAAATGACAGAGTCTTGACAGTTTTAAAAATGCCTCCCTCGCGTGAGGTGGGAAGCACACTCCACCAAGAATAAAAGATCAAGACCGGTTTTCCATGACTCTGAATCGGTGGCCCTCTTTTCGCCAACCAAGCCTTCGCCTATAGGCAGGACATGTATGCACTGGCTGATGTCAACGAACTGATCCGCGCGCGGCTATTTCCGTTTCCCAAGCGCCATTTTAACGGCGCTCAGGATCTGGATCCGCCGGATATTGTCGCCCTTCTGGACCTAGCCGACGCCTTTGTGGCGCTGAACCGCCTGTCCAACAAGAAACTCGACCTGCTCAAGGGGCGCACCCAGGTCAATCTGTTCTTCGAGAACTCGACCCGCACCCAGTCCAGCTTTGAGCTGGCGGGCAAGCGCTTGGGGGCCGATACGGTCAATATGAGCCCGCGCTCGTCCTCGATTGCCAAGGGGGAAACCCTGATCGATACGGCGGTCACGCTCAATGCCATGAAGCCCGACCTTTTGGTGGTGCGTCATGGGGCCTCCGGAGCGGCGGCGCTTCTGGCACAAAAGGTCGGATGCAGTGTGATCAATGCCGGGGACGGCCAGCACCAGCACCCGACTCAGGCGCTGCTCGACATGCTGTCGATCCGCCGCGCCTTTGGTCGGGTTGACGGTCTGAAGATCGCCATTTGCGGCGATGTCGCCCACAGCCGCGTTGCCCGCTCGAATGTGATTCTGCTCAATACCATGGGGGCCCATGTGCGGCTGGTCGGCCCGCCGACCCTGATCCCGGGCGATGCTGACCGCTGGGGCGCTGAAATCCACCATGACATGCGCGAGGGTATCGCGGGGGTCGATGTGGTGATGATGCTGCGCCTGCAGCTTGAGCGCATGGACGGCGGCTTTATCCCCTCCACCCGCGAATATTTCCGCTTCTATGGCCTCGACCGGGAAAAGCTGGCCTGTGCCAGCCCGGGCGTGAAGGTCATGCACCCCGGCCCGATGAACCGGGGCGTCGAGATCGACTCCGAAGTCGCCGATGACCTGAGCGTCAGCCTGATCCAGGATCAGGTCGAAATGGGCGTCGCCGCCCGCATGGCCGTGATGGCCTCGCTGATGGCCCGTCTGGAGGCTGACCGATGAGTGCTCCCTTGAAAGCCGCTTTCGTCAATGCACGATTGATTGATCCGGCAACGGATTATGACGGTCCCGGCTGTGTGGTCGTCGAAGATGGCCGGATCCGCAGTGTCAGCCACAGCCCATCCTTGAGCGTCGGAGACCCCGATCTTCAGGTGATCGACTGTGAAGGCCGCGTGCTTTGTCCGGGCCTTGTGGACATCCGCGTCAAGACCGGTGAACCCGGGTCCGAGCCGCGCGAGACCTTGAAATCGGCCGGGCTTGCCGCCGCTGCGGGGGGGATCACCTCGATCGTGATCCAGCCGGATACCGACCCCGTGGTCGATGAACCGGCGATGGTAGACTTCCTGATGCGCCGGGCGCGCGACAACGCGCTTGTGCATGTCTATGCTGCCGGAGCCGCCACACGCGGCCACAAGGGCGAGCAGATGGCCGAGATTGGCCTGATGGCCGAGGCCGGCGCCGTCTATTTCACCGATGTCGATCAGCCGGTAGTCAATTCCAAGGTCTTGCGTCGCGTCCTGTCCTATGCGGGGGGCTTCAATGCCCTGATCGCGCATCGCCCCAAGGAGCCCTGGCTGTCTCAGGGAACAGTCGCCACCGAAGGCGAAATGGCCGCCCGCATGGGCCTGTCTGGCGTTCCGGCCCTGGCTGAGCGCATCATGCTCGAACGCGATCTGGCGCTGGTAGAACTGACCGGCGCGCGCTTCCTGATTGACCAGCTTTCGACCATCGAGGCTTTGGAATCCCTGCAACGCGCTCGTAGTCGGGGCCTTGAGGTTTCGGCCAGCGTGTCGATCAATCACCTGATGTTCAACGAACTGGACATCGGCGATTACCGGACCTTCTTCCGCCTTGACCCACCGCTTCGCTCCGAAGCGGACCGCAAGGCGATGATTGCCGCCGTCGCCGACGGTCTGATCGATATTGTCGTGTCGGCCCACAATCCGGCCCCGGCCGAGGACAAGCGCCTGCCGTTCTCCGAGGCTGCACCGGGCGCGATTGGCCTTCAAACCCTTTTGTCGGCCCTGATCGGCTTACACCACGAAGACGGCGTGCCGTTGATCGATCTCTTGCGCACGGTGACAAGCAATCCGGCGCAACTTCTGGGCCTTGACGCCGGAACCCTCAGCGAAGGGGCCGTTGCGGACCTGACGGTGGTGGATATTGATGCGCCGCGCCTGATTGACGACCGCACGATCCTGTCCAAGTCGAAAAACACCCCGTTCGAGGGGCGAACGCTCCAAGGCCGCGTCTTGATGACCTTGGTCGCCGGTCGTCCGATCTATACGGATCCGGAGATGCGCCTGTGACCGATCTGATCTTGACGCCCCCTTTAGTCGCGTTGATCGCCGCCGTGGGGGGCTATCTTTTAGGATCGATCCCGTTCGGCGTGCTGACCACATCTCTGGCCGGGCTGAACATCCGCGAGGTCGGCTCTGGCAATATCGGCGCAACCAATGTGCTGCGGACCGGACGCAAGGATCTGGCGCTGATTACACTCGTGGGGGACAGCGGTAAGGGCGCGCTGGCCGTGCTGCTGGCCTATCTGCTCCTTGGCCAACAGCCCGAGAGCACGCGCCAGATGGGCATGGCCCTTGCGGGGGCCGCCGCGTTTCTTGGGCACTGCTTCCCGGTCTGGCTGAAGTTCAACGGCGGCAAGGGGGTCGCGACCTTCTTTGGCACCCTGATCGCGGCTAGCTGGCCCGTGGGCTTGGCAGCCGGGGCCGTCTGGCTGTTGGTGGCGTTTGTGCTGCGGATCTCGTCCCTGTCGGCGCTGGTGGCCGCGGCCATGGCCGCGCCGCTGGCCTTGCTGCTCGACCAGCCCCACGCCTTTGCTGTGATGGCCCTGTTCATGGCCTTGCTGATCTATGTGCGTCATGCCGAGAACATCAAACGGCTTCTGAGTGGCACTGAGCCCCGGATCGGCCAGAAAAAGACGCAAGCGGCTGAGGCTGAAGGCAGCACGCCCCCACCATCCAGCGATGAGCCCGCCTGATGCCCGGGGCCGGTCCGATCAGTCCCCAGGAACGGTTTGACCGTCTCAGGCTCGCCCGGACCCCGCGCATTGGTTCTGTGACCTTTGCTAATCTGTTACAGCGTTTTGGTTCGGCATCAGCGGCCTTAAAGGCCTTGCCGGAACTGGCCCGCAAGGCCGGGGGCCAGCTCGTCCCCGCCTCCGAGACCGCTGTCGAAGCTGAACTGAAAGCGGGCCAGGCACTGGAGGCCCAGCTTTGCGTCTGGGGCGAGCACGACTATCCGCCTGCCTTGCGCACGCTCGACGCTCCGCCGCCGATCCTGTGGCTGCGCGGCGATGCGGGGCTGTTGCGCAAGCCCGCCGTGGCCATCGTCGGCGCACGGATCGCCTCCCTTGCTGGACAACGCTTTGCCCGAAGCTTGGCCACCGAGTTGGGACAGGCCGGATGGGTCGTTGTCTCTGGCCTCGCGCGCGGGGTCGATGGGGCCGCCCATGAGGGTAGCCTTTCGACGGGCACCGTGGCCGTGCTGGGTGGCGGGATCGATGACGTCTTTCCGCCGGACCACGGCCCGCTCTACGACCAGATCCGCACCCACGGCCTGATTGTCTCGGAAAGCCCCGTCGGCCACCGGGCTCAGGGCCGCGACTTTCCCCGCCGCAACCGCATTATCTCTGGGCTATCGCGGGCCGTGGTGGTGGTCGAAGCTGAACTGAAATCCGGCTCGCTGATTACAGCCCGCCTTGCCGCAGAGCAAAACCGCGAGGTGTTTGCCGTACCGGGCAATCCCATGGATCCGCGCACGCGGGGCACCAATGACCTGTTGCGTCAGGGGGCCCACGTCTGCGAATCAGCAGCGGATGTCTTGTCCGTGCTGCAAAACAGCCTCTGGGTCGAAGAGCCGGAACAGACCTATGGTGACGCGCCGCTCATCGTGCCGGATGAGCCCACGTTGAAACGCCTGCGCCAGACCATCCAGTCACTGCTGAGCGACACCCCCGTCCCCACCGACGAGATGGTCAGGGCCTGTAACGCCCCGACCGGTCACGTTTTAGCGGCAATGGTCGAGTTGTCACTCGCCGGGCATCTCCTGTTTCACCCGGGCGGGCGGGTCAGTGCGCCCTGATGGCTTCGGGCTTAACCGGATCTTCCGCCATTTTCGCGGTCCGCTCGGCGAGATGCGAAACAGAAATGAGCCGCGCGGCCAGTTCTGTTTCATTATCAGCCGCCGCCATTTCCGACAGGGCGCGGGTCATATCGGCAATGTACTCCCGGATCGCCCGGGCGCTGCCGGACGGCAGGGTATCAGACAGACGCGGTTCGGCTTCTAGTCGCAGGTCAGACATGGGACACCTCAATTTACCATAACTACGCACAGTTCTAACACATGCAATTTAAAAGGGCAAAAGGTCGTCTTAACCGCTTTTCCGCGCCTCAATCCCGTTGTGCCGTTGACATTCGGGGCAATGCGCCCCCACTTTCCGGCACATCGATCCTGAAAAATTGTTTGCACCGGTTTCATGAACGTTCTGATTGTCGAAAGTCCGGCCAAGGCCAAAACCATCAACAAGTATCTGGGCAAGGACTTTACGGTCTTGGCCAGCTACGGGCATGTGCGCGACCTGCCGTCCAAGGATGGTTCGGTTCGTCCGGACGAAGATTTTGCCATGACCTGGGACGTGGATGCCAAGGCGTCCAAGCGCCTGTCGGACATTGCCGAAGCGGTTAAGGCCTCGGAACGCGTTATTCTCGCCACCGACCCGGATCGTGAAGGGGAAGCGATTTCCTGGCATGTGCTGGAAGTGCTGAACAAAAAGAAGGTGCTCAAGGACAAGATCGTTGAACGCGTCACCTTTAATGCCATCACCAAGTCGGCGGTTCAGGCGGCCATGGCCAGCCCCCGTCAGCTGGATATGGAACTGGTTGAGGCCTATCTGGCCCGCCGGGCGCTGGACTATCTGGTAGGCTTTACCCTGTCGCCGGTGTTGTGGCGCAAGCTGCCGGGCGCGCGGTCTGCGGGCCGCGTCCAGTCTGTGGCCCTGCGACTGGTCGTGGATCGCGAAATCGAAATCGAAAAATTCCGCACCCAGGAATATTGGACGGTTGAAGCCGATGTTTCGGCTGGATCGGCCCCCTTTGTGGCGCGGTTGATCACGCTAGACGGCAAGAAACTCGCCAAGTTTGATCTCGGAACCGAAGACTTGGCCATGGCCGCCCGCCAGACGGTCGAGGCCGCGCGCTTTAGCATCCACAGCGTCGAGAAAAAGCCCGGCCGCCGCTCGCCGCCGCCGCCCTTCACCACATCAACCCTTCAGCAAGAAGCTGCCCGCAAGCTCGGGTTCTCGGCCAGCCGCACCATGCAGGCGGCGCAAAAGCTCTATGAAGGCATCGACATCGGCGGCGAGACCGTCGGTCTGATCACCTATATGCGAACGGACGGGGTCTCGATTACCCCGGAAGCGTTGAATGAGACCCGCAAGCTGATCGGCGACCGGTTCGGCCCGGCCTATGTGCCCGAAAGCCCCCGGATCTATAAGACCAAGGCCAAAAACGCTCAGGAAGCCCACGAAGCGATCCGCCCCACCAGCCTCTATCGCCGCCCCGATACCCTGCGGCTCGATACGGATCTGGCCCGTCTTTATGAGCTGATCTGGAAACGCACTGTCGCCAGCCAGATGGAACAGGCCAAGGTCGAGCGCACCACGGTCGACCTGTTGTCCGAGGACCACAAAACCGGTCTGCGCGCCACCGGTCAGGTCGTGACCTTTGACGGCTATCTGGCGGTCTACGAAGAAGGCCGTGACGATGAGGGCGACGAGGACAATGCCCGCCTGCCCACGGTTCACGAAGG
>DAITMY010000100.1:0-7932 GCA_036834925.1 Asticcacaulis sp. | reverse complement strand
CACTTTCGGCAGGGTGCCTTGGATGTCTGGGATCGACTGGTGCGCCGGACGGGTCAGCGCGCCGCCGAGGAACAGGGCCGCAACCCGCTCGTCGAACTGGAGCGGCACGGACTGGCGGCCTTTTTCGTCAAAGTAGCTGGCGCCGACGAAGCCGCTGAACGCGCCGCCGTTGTCAAAGTTCACGCGCAGTTCCTGGCTGAGCTGACGGCCCTTGGCGTTTTCGGCAAAGACGAACAGCGGCAGGGAGAAGCCATCGGCATCGAACACTTCGCTCGAGTCGAACTGGCGGCTGGCGGTGATGCTGTTCAGCGTCAGGCTGTCCGACAGCTTGTAGCTCATCAGCAGGGTCGCGCCTTCAACCGTGCGGCGCAGGCCAAGGTCACGGCCGTCCATGAAACCGGCCGAGGTGCTGAGGGCCGCGCCGTTTTGCGGCTTCAGATCGCCCAGAACCTTACCGGTGTTCGGGTCAACCGGCACATAGGTGCCCGATTTGAACGCCGTGCCCGGGGTAGCGTCGCGCTCATGGTTGACGATCAGGTCGGCGCGGAACGCCTCGTTCGGACGGAAGGCGATCGACAGGCGACCAGCGGCCACGCCGGTGCCATTGAAGTCCTTGCCACCCAGCAGGTTTTCGACATAGCCGTCGCGCGACTTAACGCGACCCGCCAGACGCACGGCGAACATGTCCCCGAGCGGCAGGTTCACCATGCCCTCGGTCAGACGGTAGCTGTAGGTCCCGGCCCCAGCGGCGAAATTGGCATCAAAGCCCGCCAGGCTGGCTTTGTTTTGAACAATGTTGACGGCCCCGATCAGCGCGCCACGGCCGAACAAGGTCGATTGTGGACCCTTGGCCACTTCGACGCGGTTTATATCGAACAGCTCAACATAAGAGCCGCGCGAGCGCGAGATCGACACGCCGTCCTGGAACACCGACACGCGGGTTTCCGAGGTGGCCGAACCGCTGTCGGTGGTGATGCCGCGCATCACAAAGCCCGGGTTGTTCGGCGACTGGTCCTGAACTTGGAAGCCCGGCACAAAGCTAGAAAGCTGGGCGAAGTCGGTGATGCCGAGCTTGTCGAGGGTCGCACCCGAATAGGCGGTCAGAGCGATCGGCACATTGACGGTGGCCTGTTCGCGCTTCTGGATGGTCACCACCACTTCTTCGACGTCCGAAGCCGGAACCGACGCTTGCGCCGCCGCCTGCGTCTGAGCCATTGCCGGAACAGCCATCATCAGGCCGATCAAACCCGCCGCCGACATCAGACCGCGCTTGAAGTTCATATCCATCATAGCCTATCCCCTAAGCTGACACGGATCAGACACGCCCGTCGGCCCCGAAAGGGGGTTCGGCTGTTGATCCTTTGTTAAGGGTTGCGCCTAAGCCTTGGACGTGACGGGACGATGAAGGGGCTGCGACAGAATCGTGAGCGACACCGAAGACAGCCTTTTTGAAACAGACCTGTGTCTCGAAAGTGACAGGCGTTTAGTCCTTTCCCTGCTTGAGGATTCCCCCCACGCGGGAACCCGGATCGACAAGGCCCTCTCAAGCCTGGCGCCGCCGGACCTGTCGCGGGCGCGGCTTCAGGCCCTGATCGAGGCGGGCAAGGTGTTTGGCCCGGACGAGCGACCCGTTTCGGCCAAGGATAAGGCCCGATCAGGGGACTACACGATCTTGATCCCCGCCCCGGCGGCGGCGGACCCCGTGGCCCAAGCGCTCGACTTGCCCATCCTGTACGAGGACGCCCATCTGATCGTGGTCAATAAACCCGCAGGCATGGCCGCCCATCCGGCCCCGGGCACACCGAACGGCACCCTGGTCAATGCGCTGCTCTGGCATTGCGGGGCGAGCCTGTCGGGGATCGGCGGAGTGGCCCGACCGGGGATCGTCCATCGGCTGGACAAGGAGACCTCGGGGGTGATGGTCGCCGCCAAGACCGATGCAGCGCATGGAGGCTTAAGTGCCCTGTTTGCCGCCCATACGATCGAGCGCACCTATAGGGCGCTGGTCCGCGGCAGCCCCCGCCAGGACGCTGGCACCCTTGAGACTCAGATTGGCCGCTCCCACCACGACCGCAAGAAAATGGCCATACTTCGCAGCGGTGGTCGCACGGCCATTACGCATTATCGCGTGCTCGAGCCTTACGGCCTCCCCGCCCGCGTCGGGGCCGCGCCCTTAGCCAGCCTGGTGGCCTGTACGCTCGAAACCGGGCGCACCCACCAGATCCGGGTGCATATGGCCCACCTCGGCAGCCCCTGCCTCGGGGATCCGACCTACGGCGCGGGAGCCCCGGCGCGCCCAGTCCAAGCCTGTTTGGACAACACGGGCTTCCGTCGACAGGCTCTGCACGCCGCTGTTTTGGGCTTTGTCCATCCGATTACGGGCGAGGCGCTGCGGTTTGAAACCGCCCTGCCAGAGGACATGGCTCAGCTTCAGGCCGCTTTACGCCAGCTTTGACCGCGCCAAATCAGGGCTCATGACATTTTTACGTAAATGTAACCTTGTCAGGTGCGGTTCAAGAGTGATAACCTAGGCTCACAGTCGGAAATAGCCCGCGTGGCCCGGTCACAAACCCGTCAGGACGAAGTGTCCGCCCCTTGCTGCTTCCGGCTTCTCTACCCAGATCTGCAAGGACGGCAGATCCGTAGGGAGTCTGGTCGATTGCTTTTGCCCATGACGAACCCCTGCGACGAGACGATGTCACATTCCCAAGGGCCTGATCCGCAACCGGACGGGCCAGAAACCGGAGACCAAAGGACTATGACGAGCCAATCCTTAGCGACCTTGTCGCCCGAAGGCGGACTGTCGCGTTATCTGTCCGAAATCCGCAAGTTCCCGATGTTGTCCAAGGACGAAGAGTACATGCTTGCCCGTCGCTGGGCCGACCATGCAGACTCGGGGGCAGCCCACAAGCTGGTGACCAGCCACTTGCGCTTGGTGGCCAAGATCGCCATGGGCTATCGCGGCTATGGTCTGCCGATTGGCGAAGTGATCTCAGAAGGTAACGTCGGCCTGATGCAGGCCGTCAAGAAATTTGACCCTGAGCGCGGCTTCCGCCTCGCCACCTATGCCATGTGGTGGATCCGCGCCGCGATCCAGGAATATGTGCTGCGCTCATGGTCGCTGGTGAAAATGGGCACCACCGCCGCCCAGAAGAAGCTGTTCTTCAACCTGCGCAAAGCCAAGTCTGAAATCAGCGCCCTCGAAGACGGCGACCTGCGCCACGAACAGGCCGAACAGATCGCCACCAAGCTCGGCGTCACCACCGACGAAGTGATGAGCATGAACCGCCGCCTATCCGGGCCGGATTCCTCGCTCAACACCACCCTGCGTGCCGACTCTGAAAGCGAGTGGCAGGACTGGCTGGTGGATGAAACCAGCGTCGATCAGGAAACCGCCCTCGCCGACAGCGAAGAGCACGGCCTGCGCATGAGCCTGCTGCAGACCGCCATGGCCGAGCTGAACGACCGTGAACGCCACATCCTGACCGAACGCCGCCTGCGCGAGGATCCGATCACGCTCGAAGATCTGGCGGCCCACTATGGTGTCAGCCGCGAACGCGTGCGTCAGATCGAGGTCCGGGCGTTCGAAAAGCTGCAAAAAGCCATGACAGCCGCCGCCCTCGACCAGCAAATGGTGGACGCTTAAGCGCCCCTAGAACCGGCGGGACAGGGTGAGCTGGATCCGCCGGGTTTGCAGCAAGGTATCGGTTTCGGACACAAACTGGTCTGTGTCTTGCCGGGTTTTACGGCGCGTCTTGGCCAGAAAATCGAGCGCATCGACGCTGATCGAGGTACGCGGATCCAGTTGCCGGGTATATTTCAGGCTGACCGCCCCCGGCGGCGTCTGGACGGTTGTCAGACCATAGGTCTTGCCGTCCCGCTGGAGTGACAAATAAAGGCTATCGGCATCGCTCAGCCGATAATCGAGATTGATCTTGGTATTCAGCGTCTGGCCCTTGACCCGATAGGACCGGATCGGTGTCTCGGCCTGATAGCGGACCTCAGAGGCATTGAGGTTCAACGTGGCCACCAACCGATCAATCCCCGAATATTTCCAGGTCAGATCCAGCCCCCGGGTTTGGGTGGTATGAAAATTTTGCATCCTGAACAGTGTGGCCCCCGGCTCCGGTGCAAACAGTACTCTGAACGGATTCGCGCTATTCCGAATAGTCCGATCAAAGGCCATAAGAGTCAGAGAATGGTCCTTGTTGCTCGTCTCATAGAGCAGCTCAAAGGTGTGGCGATGCGGGATCTTCAAATCCGGATTGCCCACCCAATAGGACTGAACCCCAGTCTGCTGTATTCGGGGATCAAGACGGCTCAGATCAAAGTTAAACTCCTCCCCGGTCTTGCGGCTGTAGCTGAAGCTGAGTTGCGTGCGCTGCCCCAAGGACCGCTGGATATGGAGTGACGGCAGGACCCGCGTCACCGCGCGGTCCTTGAGCCCGGGCAAGGCCTGGTCAAAGGTGAAGCGGGTATAGTCGATCCCCAGGCCCGGCAAGATGGTAAAATCACCCAGCTTGTATTGATAGGTAACATAGCCATAGGCCTTGAACTCGGCATAATCGAAATCAAGGCGCTGCCCGTTTCGTAGCTTACGATCCTGCGATTCCTCGCCGCTGAGATCAAGGCCCGCATTCAGAATATCCCCGTCGAACTGCCGCGATCGCTTCACATCGGCGCGAAAGCCGCGTTCCTGGGTCTTATCGCGCCCGGAAAAGGTCCTGAAACCTCGAGCTTCGTTGATATTGTCACGCCCCCCCGCGTCAGGGTCACGCTAAACTGATCAAAGTGATGTTGGGATTGTTTATCAGAATAGGTAAAAGACAGTTCCGCATAATCATTCTGGCCATCTGACCAGCCGCGCTGAGTGATGTCCCGCCTTCCGCCTGTAAATTGCTCGATCTGTTGCGACAGGCTTAAGCTCTCCGCCCGCCCCCCATTGGCCGATAAGCCCAGAACAATACTACGTTCAGGACTTAACTTATAGTACGGAAGCAGATGGATATTATAGCGACGTGATTGTTCCTCATAATCACTCTGTGATGTGCGTTGAAAACGACCGCTTTTTTCCCTGTACTCGCTCCGCGACCCGTTTTGCTGAGCGTTTTTTTCCAAAGATGCTGTATTCCAGAGCCCCCATTTGTCGCCATCATAGACAATCGCGCTGGTCAGCCGTACCCGTTCGCGGCTGTCGGCCTGAACATTGAGAGTCGTGGTCGGCGGGCGCTTTTTCTTGCGGGTTACGAGGATGATCCGCACCCCGCCCGCGCCGCCCTGAGCGGCCGATGGATTGGTAATCACCTCGATCCGTTCCAGCTCCGATGCCGGAATACGCTGGGCTATGCTTTCATCAATGTATTTGTCATCGAGCATATAGGTGACAGAGGTGTCGCCAAACACCGAGATTTTGTCATCGGTGGTGCGTACAACCCCAGGCAACCGAATGATCGCTTCGCCGCTCATCAGCGTTTCGCGGTCTGATTGCGTGCGGATATCATAGATGCGCCGGTCAATCTGGCCTGTCCGCTCGGTCCGATTGAGCGTGACGGTGATTTCCTGAACATCCTGGGGCACAGGCGCGTCGACTAACTCCTGAGTAAAGGGAGCCAGAACCGATAAACAGCTACACACGAATAAATCCATCACGCCCCCCAGACTTAAGCCGTTTTAACCACTACACATCTCAACTTAAAATTTACAACACGCCACAATTTCAATATTCACAACCGAGATTAAAATCATGTTGCAAATAGTTTAGCTATAATATCAGCCTTCAAAATTCATCATGCCATGCGATAACGCTAAACCAGAAAATCTCATAGAGCCAGCATAAATTATACCCGCAGCGATAACAGCCCCTAATGCTTTGATACGAATTCACAGATGCCTTCATTTTCCTAACAAAGCTTGGAAAACTGAGGCATTTGGGGCAAGTTAAAAAACTTTAAGTAAATAAATCCAACCTGCCCCTTACGCATAAAATTTACCCCGGCACACATACTTGACGATATTCCGGCACCCAAACGCCGACTGTGACTGGACCAACACCAACTTCGTAATATTTCATACCCACAAATTCTGTCCGACAAGTAATTTCTGGATCTCCAGGCTGTATCATTTCCTGAGAATATCCAGCCTGCGAGAAACTTAAACAAGCTACAACAATCACAGCCTTTAATGCTTTACGCAACTTCATAGACGCCTCCTGTTTGCATACCCGACAATGAGAAAAAAGACTGAGAAAAGGGGGTAAACCGATAAGCGGTTATATAGTGCATAGACGATCATAGCTTACCCCCACTATGCTTTTAGAAATTATCAGCCCGCAGTGCAGATCTCAACTTCAACTTCACGACAAACACGCACAGTTAACGGACCTATGCCTACTTCATTACACACTTTCACTTTAGCCGAGTAGCAATCCGGAGCGGTAATCATATTCTGAGCAACAGCCATACTTGGCAGGCAGGCGGACGAAACGAGCAATGCGCCGGCAACAAAAAGAGACTTCACTTCAACAAAACGTTTCATGATTTCCTCCATTTTTATGCCCACGGTTGGGCAACTTATAATTGATCGACCTGGGGAGGGCGTCAGCTGCAAAAACATTTCTTGGTTGATTTTAATTCATGCCTCAGCATAATGAAACAACCCAAAATGGAGGCCGTCATGAAAATTATGGTATCAGCGCTTTTGCTTACGGCACTTTGCTTACCCGTTACCACCAGCGCGCAAGGCCGTCCGGCTCCGGATGCTTTGCAGGTCGCCAAGGACGCCTTAAAAACCGGGGATTTCAACGGGGATGGCGTGATTGATCGGGATGAGTTTGCCCGCTTGAACCTAGACAAAATGAGAAAAAACAACCCATCCGTCCAAGATCAGGATCACATCGCCATGATCGAAGCCGCATTTATGCAGTTCGATAGCAACGGTGACGGCAAGATCACGCTTGAGGAAATGGAAGCCTTTATCGCGCGTCAGAACGGCTCATCCCGCAAGGCCAACTAAGCCCTACAGCCCCGCCTCGGTCGCGTCGAGGATCGCGCCCAGAAGCTGTAAGTCGGTGGGGCGAGACAGGCTGTGGTCGCCGTCTCGGAGGCGGGTAGTGACCACATCGGCCCCGGTCAGGGCCGCACACAGGGCCTCCATGTGGCTCACGGGTACCGCGGGGTCCTGATCGCCCTGGAGAATCCGCACGGGACAGGCGATGGGCAACGGCTTGTCCAGCACCTCATGGGCAGTGGACTCATCAAAGAAGGCCTTGGACAACACCTTGTCCGGCGCGCCCTGCATCGGCAGGGTATGATAGCCGCTGGCCTCGTAGGCGCGTTGCTGTTCGGGGCTGAGGCGCGGCAGGGTCAGACGGCGGGGAAAATCCAGAGCGGGGGCCAAGAGCACCAGCGCTGCCACCCGCTCGGGCCGGGCCAACGCCGCCAGCAGCGCCATCCAGCCGCCCATGCTGGAGCCGATCAGCACCAGCGGGCCCTCGGTCAGCTGGTCGATCACGGCCAAACTATCGTTTTTCCAGGTCCCGACCCGGCAGGCAGCCCAGTCCCCGCCCGAGGCCCCATGGGCCGAATAGTCGAACCGAAGAAACCCCCGCCCTTGGTCGGCTGAGCGCTGTGCCAGCCAGCGGGCCTTGGTCCCGTCCATGTCGGAGGCGAACCCGCCCAGCCACAGCCGCGTGGGCGGGACGCGCGCGCCCTCAAGGTTTCGGCCCTCAACGCGCTTCCACGCCAGCGGGGCGAGGCCCGGGCGGATCAGGGTGCCGGTGTGCTCTTGAACGGGATCCATGGTCTCTTGCTCCGAACGGGCCGCGCGTCGCGCGACTTTTCATTAGGCGGGCCGCAGGTACCTGTGTATGTCCCCAAGACCCTGATAGGGTCCTGAAACATCCGCGCGCCTCTGAGTGCTCCGAATAGCGTGACC
>DAITMY010000099.1:0-7941 GCA_036834925.1 Asticcacaulis sp. | reverse complement strand
CGGGGGGCCTATGTGGTGTCCGGATCGGTCACGGCGGGGGGAACCCGCCTGACGTCGGGCCAGATGGCGGTGTTCCATCCGGGCGAAACGATTGTTTTTGAAGCGGAAACCGATGCGCGCCTCATCCTGATTGGCGGCGAAAGTGTCGGGGATCGGGTCCTGTGGTGGAACTTTGTCGCCCGAGACCGCCAGACCATCCGCGACGCCGCTGCCGATTGGGCAGCCCAAGGTGGGCCCTCTGGCCGCTTTGCCCTGCCCGAGCATGACCGCTCTGCCTTTATCCCGTTGCCGGATGGAATTAACGCGCTCTGAGGGCTGAGGTTTTCCCAGAGTTTTCCCACGAACGCCGTTCGATTCTCCGTTAAGAATTAAGTCCTTAACGACCCGTTTACACATTAGGTGGGAAAATACTGCCTAGCAAATCGCGCGTGGTGATTTGAAACAGGTGGGGCAGTCGCGTCGTGGAGTCCATGCAATCGGGTGTGCAGCGGTTCGGTATGGGCCGCCTGATGGCGATTTTGGGGGTGGCTGCGGGGGTGGCGGCCGTCGCGGCCGCGATCATCCTCAATCTGGTCAACCAGCCTCAAGCTCTGTTGTATTCCAATCTGGATCTCAAGGAGGCCAACGAGATTACCGCCTCGTTGGACCAGCAGGGCATCCGGTATCAGGTTAAGGGCGATGGCTCGACTATTCTCGTTAATCGCGACGAAGTGGCGGCGGCCCGGCTGATGCTGTCGGCCAAGGGGCTGCCGACGGCGGGCTCTGTGGGCTATGAGCTGTTTGATAAGGCCCCCGCGCTCGGCCAGACCGAGTTTGTCCAGAATCTCAACCAGCAACGGGCGATTGAAGGCGAGCTGGCCCGGACCATTCGCTCGCTTAGGGGGCTGACCAGCGCCCGGGTGCACCTTGTGATGCCCAAGCGCGAGTTGTTTCGTGAAGAGGCGGCGGCCCCCACGGCCTCGGTGGTGGTTGGCTTGTCTGGCTCGGAGCTGACGGGCGACCAGATCCGGGCGATCCGGAACCTAGTGGCCAGTGCGGTGCCCAACCTCAAGCCGGACAATGTCACGCTGGTGGATGACAAGAACCGTCTGCTGGCGGCAGGCGGGGAGGGTGACACCGCCATGGGCGCATCCTCCGAGCGCAAGAATGAGGTCGAAGAAGCCTTGCGTAAGCGGGTCAAGGACATCGTCGAAGGCATTGTCGGCATTGGCAACGCGCGCGTCACCGTGACCGCCGAACTCGACACCAAGACCATTACCCGTAAGGAAGAGCGCTTTGATCCCGATGGTCAGGTGGTGCGCTCATCCCGGACCAGTGAGGCCTCGGACTCCTCGACCGAAGGCAATGCGGACGGGGCCGCGACCGCCAATGCCAATATCCCCGAAGGGCAAGAGGCCGCTGGGGCCAATCCGATTGGCAGTCAGAGCGGTCAAAACGAAGAAGTCACGAATTTTGAGATTTCCAATACGGTCACGACGGAAGTCCAAGCGCCCGGCGCGATCAAAAAACTGGCCGTGGCGGTGGTCGTGGACGGTGTGACCACGCCGGCCACTGGCAATGCCCAGCCGGGCTACACCCCGCGCGCGGCCGAGGAAATGCAGCGTATCGAGCAACTGGTTCAGGCGGCTATTGGTTTTGACCAAGAGCGCGGCGACGTGGTGTCAGTCGCCAATGTCCGCTTCAACCGCGATGTCGGGGCGATTGGCGGGACCAGTGCTGGGGCGCCGCTGATGGACTTCACCAAGAACGACATCATGCGGGCGGTCGAGATCGCGGTCCTGCTGATTGTGGCCATCTTGATCATCCTGTTTGTCGCCCGTCCGCTGCTGAAAGCCGCTGGCGGGGGCGCGGCTGGCAATCCCTTGGCCAATGCGATGGGCGCAGCGGGTAATCCGGCTTTGGCCATTGCAGGCGCTACGGGTGGGGCGGCGGGACAACTGGCCCTGCCCGGCGTCGAGGGAGGGCAGTCCGGCGTTTTACTTAGCCCCGTGGAAGAGCGGATCGACATGGCCCGCATCGAAGGTCAGGTGAAAGCCTCGTCCGTTAAGAAAGTCTCAGAGTTTGTGGACCGTCATCCGGAGGAGTCACTCTCGATCCTCCGCAGTTGGCTTCAAGACAGTTAGAGTAGCGTAGATGAGCCGTAAGAACGTCATTGATGATCCGAAGCGCCTGTCCGGCGTGGAAAAGGCGGCGGTGGTCCTGCTGGCCCTCGGGGAAGAGCACGTCGCGCTGTGGGAAGCCATGGACGACGAGGAGATTAAGGAAATCTCCCAAGCCATGTCGTCGCTGGGTACGGTGTCATCTAACGTCGTCGAAGAGCTGTTGGTGGAATTTGTCTCGGGCATGAGCGCCTCGGGCAACATCATGGGGTCATTCGAACAGACCCAGCGGCTGCTGATGAACTTCTTGCCACCGGAAAAGGTGGACGCCCTGATGGAGGAAATCCGCGGTCCTGCGGGGCGAACCATGTGGGACAAGCTGGGCAATGTGAACGAAGGCGTGCTCGCCAACTACCTTAAGAATGAATACCCCCAGACCGTCGCGGTGGTCTTGTCCAAGGTCAAATCGGATCATGCGGCGCGCGTGCTCGGGGCCCTTCCGGAAGATTTCGCGCTCGAATGCGTGCAGCGGATGCTGCGCATGGAGCCGGTACAGCGGGAAATTCTCGACAAGATCGAACAGACCTTGCGCGTCGAGTTCATGTCCAACCTGGCCCGGACCAGCAAGCGCGACAGTCACGAGTTGATGGCCGAGATCTTCAACAATTTCGACCGCCAAACCGAAAGCCGTTTTGTGGCCGCCCTCGAAGAGCGCAATCGCGAGTCCGCCGAGCGGATCCGTGCCCTGATGTTCGTGTTCGAGGATCTGAACAAGCTCGATCCGGGCGGGGTTCAGACCCTGCTGCGGGCCGTGGAAAAAGACCAGCTGGCGATTGCGTTGAAGGGATCTTCGGATGCCCTGCGCGAGATGTTCTTCTCGAATATGTCTGAGCGTGCGGCCAAGATCATGCGCGACGACATGAACGCTATGGGGCCGATCCGTCTCAAGGACGTGGACTCGGCCCAAATGGCGATGGTGCAGGTGGCCAAGGATCTGGCCGCCAAGGGTGAAATCATGCTGGCTGGCCAGGGTGGCGACGACGAGCTGATCTACTAGGGATGACGATGAACACAAAAGCGACACCGCAGAAGTTCATCTTCAACACCGTCTTCGACGATGACGGCGGCATGGTCGTGACTCAGGCGGCGCGTCAGAAGCGCGCCTATACGCCGGAAGAAGTCGAGGCGATCCGGGCCGAGGCCTTTGCTCAGGGCGAGCAATCGGCCATGGCGCGGGCACAGGGCGAGCAGGCAGTTGCGTTACAACACTTGGCCCACGTGGCCGAGCAGGGGCTGTCGGCCCTGGCCCAGGTGGCCCATGACCACAAGATCGGAGTGGCCGAGTTGAGTTTGCTGTGCGCGCGCAAAATCGCCGCCGAAGCGCTCGATCGGTTCCCCGAAGCGCCGGTCGCCGCGGCGCTGGAGGCGCTGGAGCGTGAGATCGAAAGCATGCCACGGCTGGTGCTGCGCTGCGCCCAACCCACGCCGGAGTTACAGGCTTGGGTCGAAGAGGCCGCCCGACGGGCCGGTTTTGACGGAGCACTGGTGTTGCGGCCGGAAGCGGGTCTGGACCGGGCTGCTTTTGTGCTGGAATGGCCGGATGGTCAGGCCCGGTTCGATCCAGCGGCAACGAGTCAACGCTTGACCGAGGCCCTGCACAACGCCTTGGCGGCAGAAGGTTTACACGGGGAAGCCCTGGCATCCGGGGTGGCCCATGGTGAGGAGTCCTACGGATGAGCGATACGGATCTGTCTCTCGAAGAGTTCGGTGACGCCGGGGGATCCGGTTATGGCGGAGACGAGGACGGCGACAAGACGGCGGCGGATCTGGCCCCGGTCTTTGATGTGCCGGTCAACATCTCCGCGGTGTTGGGCAAGTCCTACATGTCGGTTTCCCAGCTCCTGCGCCTCAGCCAGGGCAGCATTGTTGAGCTGGACCGTAAGGTGGGCGAAGCCATCGATATCTACGTTAACAACCGCCTGGTGGCGCGGGGCGAGGTCGTCGTGGTCGACGAACGCTTGGGCGTGACCATGACGGAAATCATCAAGAGTGAGGACTCGGCGGCGTAAGCCGGGTCTGAAGGAGAACAGCCATGCGGCTTCTGGTGGTCGGACGTTTGAGCGGACAGCTCTCGGCGGCAGTCAAGATGGTCATGAATACGGGCGCCAAGGTGTCCCATGTGGAGACCTGCGCCCAGGCCACTGACGCGCTGCGACGCGGGCAGGGGGCTGACCTATTGATGGTCGATTACGCCCTCGATATCGCCGGACTGATCGCGGCCAATGAGCTGGAGCGCATCCACGTTCCGGTGATCGCCTGTGGCGTGGAGCCGAATCCGGACCGGGCCGCGGCGGCCATTCGTGCCGGGGCCAAGGAGTTCATCCCCTTGCCGCCCGATGCGGAGCTGATTGCGGCGGTTCTGGCGGCGGTGGCCGAGGATGACCGTCCGCTGGTCACGCGTGACCCGGCTATGCAGCAGGTGATGAAGCTGGCCGATCAAGTCGCGGCATCCGATGCCTCGATCCTGATCACGGGCGAAAGCGGCGTCGGTAAAGAGGTGATGGCCCGCTATCTGCACGCCAAGTCCAAACGCGCGAGCAAGCCCTTCATCAGCGTCAACTGTGCGGCTATTCCCGATAATCTGCTGGAATCAGAGCTGTTTGGGCATGAAAAAGGGGCCTTCACCGGGGCCACCGCTCGCCGGATCGGCAAGTTCGAAGAGGCCGACGGCGGCACGCTGCTACTCGACGAAATCTCGGAAATGGATGCCCGGCTCCAGGCCAAGCTGTTGCGCGCGCTTCAGGAGCGGGTGATTGACCGCGTGGGCGGATCGGCCCCGGTCAAGGTCAATATCCGGGTGCTGGCCACCTCGAACCGCGATCTGGTCCAAGCGGTGCGCGAGGGCGTGTTCCGCGAAGATCTGCTTTACCGCTTGAATGTGGTGAACCTGTGCCTGCCGCCGCTGCGCGAACGCCCGGCAGATATTATGGCCCTGGCCGAGTTCTTTGTGCGCAAATACGCAGAGTCCAATGGCATTGCGCAAAAGCCACTTGGGACCGAGGCACGCCGCCGACTTCAGGCCCATGGCTGGCCTGGGAATGTGCGAGAGCTGGAAAATGCCATGCACCGGGCGGTGTTACTCTCGGTTGGGGATGAGATCGATGCCGAGGCCATTCGCTTGCCCAATGGCGCGCCGATGTCACCGGGGGTGATCGGGGCGGATCATGTGGTGGATCGCGCCGCCCAGGCCGCTGAGCGCGTGACCCGCAGTTTTGTCGGTCAAACCGTCGCCCAGGTCGAACAGAATCTGATTATCGATACGCTGAACCATTGCCTCGGCAACCGGACCCATGCCGCTAATATCCTCGGCATTTCGATCCGGACCCTGCGCAATAAACTCAAGGAGTACTCGGACGCCGGTGTGGCGGTTCCGGCTCCGCAGTCGGGAACCAGTGCGGCATGATCATGAAGGGTCAGGCGGGGGTTGGGCGTGTCGTCGGGTTCATCCCGGACGGCCACACCGGCCTGTGCGTAAAGGCTGATCATGGCTGATCTGGGCGTATCGTCTCCACCGCAGGCGATGCCGACGCTCCAGAATGTCCGGGGCTGGATGACGCGTGGCGAAGTGGTGATGGCCATTGGGGTCATCGGCATTATCGTGCTGCTCATCCTGCCGATCCCCAACTTCGTGCTGGATATCTTGCTAGCGATTTCGATTGCTGCATCCGTCTTGATCCTGATGACCTCGTTGTTGATCAAAAAGCCATTGGAATTCAGTGCGTTTCCGACGGTTCTTCTGATCTCGGCGCTTTATCGTCTGGGACTTAATCTAGCCTCTACGCGCCTGATTTTGACCAATGGCCATGAGGGACCCGATAGTGCCGGAGCCATGATCGAGGCTTTTGGAGCCCTTATCATGCAGGGCAATTTCATTATTGGGGTGATCGTATTTGCGATCCTGGTGCTGGTGAACTTTGTCGTGATCACCAAGGGGTCGGGCCGGATCGCCGAAGTGTCAGCCCGCTTTACCCTCGATTCCATGCCCGGCAAGCAAATGGCCATCGATGCCGACCTATCGGCGGGCTTGATCGAGGCCGACGAAGCCACCCGCCGCCGTAAGGAAGTTGAGCAGGAATCGACCTTTTTCGGGGCTATGGACGGGGCGTCCAAGTTCGTCAAAGGCGATGCCATGGCAGGGCTGATCATCACCGCGATCAACGTGATCGGCGGGATTATTATCGGCACCGTGACGCACCAGTTGCCGCTCGAAGACGCCGCCAACACCTATGTGCTTCTGACCGTTGGAGATGGTCTGGTCTCACAGATCCCGGCCCTGATTATCTCGCTCGCCGCCGGTTTCATGGTGTCAAAGGCGGGGGTCGAGGGGTCCGCCGACAAGGCGTTTGTGCTGCAATTGGCGACCAACCCTGTGGCTTTGGGGATGGTGGCGGCGACCTCTGGGGTACTGGCCTTGGTGCCAGGTATGCCGATCTTGCCCTTTGCCGGGATCACGGCGGCAGCTGGCTATCTCGCTTGGCGGCAAAGTCAGCGTAAAACAGCCGAAGAGGCAGCCAAACCCGCCTTGCCCACCGAAAAGAGCGGTCCCGCCGAGGAAATCGAAGAGCCGATCTCGACCTCTTTGGCCATTGACGATGTCAAGATCGAGCTGGGCTACGGCTTACTGGGTCTGATCAACGAGCTTGAGGGACGCCGTTTGACCGACCAGATCAAGGCCCTGCGCCGAACCCTCGCCACCGAGTACGGCTTTGTCATGCCGTCGGTGCGGATCCTCGACAATATGCGCCTGCCCAATCAGGGCTATGCCGTGCGCATCAAAGAAATGGAAGCGGGCACCGGCGAGGTGCGCGTGGGCTGTTTGATGGCCATGGATCCCATGGGCGGCCAGGTCGAGTTGCCGGGCGAGCATATGAAGGAGCCCGCCTTCAACCTTCCGGCCACCTGGATCGACGAGTCCTTACGCGAAGAGGCCACCTTCCGGGGCTATACCATTGTGGATCCGGCCACGGTGATTACGACCCACCTGACCGAGATCCTCAAGGACAATATGGCCGACCTATTGTCCTATGCTGAGCTGCAAAAACTGTTGCGGGATATGCCGGACGACCAGAAGAAATTGGTGGAAGATTTGGTTCCGAGCGTCGTGTCAGCAGCGACCCTGCAACGGGTGATGCAAGGCTTGCTCAAGGAGCGGGTGTCGGTGCGCGATCTGCCCGCCATTCTCGAAGGTCTGGCCGAAGTGGCGCCCCATACCAACAGCATCACCCTGTTGATCGAGCATGTCCGCTCGCGACTGGGTCGGCAACTGTGCTGGGCCAACCGGTCTGAGGACGGGACCCTTCCGATCGTGTCGCTGTCGCCGGAATGGGAACAGGCTTTTGCCGACTCGCTCATTGGGACCGGCGATGAACGGCAACTGGCGATGGCCCCGTCACAGCTTCAGGACTTTATCCGTTCGGTGCGGGATGTGTTTGAACGGGCCGCGCAATTAGGCGAGACACCGGTTCTGCTCACCAGCCCCATGGTCCGGCCCTATGTCCGCTCGATCATTGAGCGCTTCAGAGGGCAAACGGTTGTCATGAGCCAGGGTGAAATCCATCCCAAGGCCCGGCTTAAGACCGTCGGTCAGGTGTAAAATCCTTTTGATTCCAGAATTGTGCACCGGGGGAGTGCAGGCGATTGACCTGACCGTCGGACTGATCCAGAACGAGAGTCTGTTTGAATTCTGCGTCATCGTGTTCGGGTTTTATGCTCGGGGCTGGGGCGCGGATGGGCTTTAAGGCACCCCCCTCATGGCATCGAAGCCGTCCCGTGTGTTTGAAGA
>DAITMY010000098.1:0-8122 GCA_036834925.1 Asticcacaulis sp. | reverse complement strand
GTCCTTAGCACTCGACACACGCTGACCGGTGTTGATCCGGCTCTGGGTCGTGGCAAGTTCGCGATTGGTTGAGTTCAGGTTTTGCAGAGCTGCAAAGGCACCCGAATTGGTATTGATGCTGTTCAACGGCATGGTTCTGATCCTTCTTATCAGAGTGACGGCGACATTTTGTCAGCCGTGGGCATTTTGCCTGCATGGACTAAAGCAAGGCCCGGGCCAAAGGGCCAGCCACCACCAAAATCCGCTATATTATTGAATTAATTGAATTAACTACTTGTTTACCACCACCCGGCCCTGCACTTTTTGCAGCGCGCCCATGCCGCTCGGCACTTTTTGCCGTGCGCGCTATGCACGTTTGTCCGCACAGGGCATGAGAGAGGCGTGCCAAGCTGGGTTCACTTTGATGGGCAAGTACTTGGATCTGGCAATCCGAAACGATCCTAACTGGATCGAAGGATGGTGGGCGGTGACGGGATCGAACCGCCGACCTACTCGGTGTAAACGAGCCGCTCTGCCAGCTGAGCTAACCGCCCGAAAAGAATGAGACGCGGAATCACCCGCGCCCCAATCCGTATACGCAAAAAGAATTAGCCGTTCAAGGCGCTCTTCAGGCCTTCACCCACGCGGAAACGCGCGGTGACCGAGGCCGGACGATCAACGGTTTCGCCAGTGCGCGGGTTACGAGCTGTGCCCGCTTCACGCTTCACAGCGAGGAAGGTCCCGAACCCAACGAGGCGCACTTCGTCGCCCTTCTTGAGGGTGTCCACGACCGTATCGGTGAAGGCATCCAAGGCCTTCTTTGCCTGATCTTTAGTCAGGCCTGCCGCATCGGCCATTGCGGCCACCAGCTCGGCTTTCGTCATCTGTTTCTCTCCCAGCCTATGTCTCTGGAGCGTGAGGCAACCAACCGTTTGATTCGTCCCCGGAACGCTTGGCGAAATAGAGACATCAAACTGTCACGACGTCAAAATGGAAAACACGGTTTGCAGGGCGCAAACCGTGTTTTTTTAAGGGTTACAGCGATTTTTTAGTGGGTAAACGCAGGTTCAGGATCTTCCGGCCCCGTTGGTTTCGGCGCGGGATTGTCCGGCTCGACCCACTCAATCGGCGCGGGAACACGGGTCAGGGCGTGGCTGATGACTTGATCAACTGTTGAAACCGGTATGATCGTCAAGCCGTCCTTGACCGTTTGCGGGATGTCCGCCAAGTCTTTTTCATTCTCTTGGGGGATCAGCACGGTGCGAACGCCCGAGCGTAAAGCCGCCAGCAGCTTTTCCTTGAGCCCGCCGATCGCCAGCACACGGCCTCTCAGGGTGATTTCCCCGGTCATGGCCACCTCCTTGCGGATCGGGATCCCGGTGAGCACCGACACCATGGCCGTGACCATGGCCACCCCAGCAGACGGCCCATCCTTGGGAGTCGCGCCTTCTGGCACGTGCACGTGCACGTCGGTCTTGTCGAACACCGGAGGTAAGATGCCAAAATGCGGAGCCAGCGCCCGGACATAGGAGTTGGCCGCAGAGACCGACTCTTTCATCACATCGCGCAGGTTCCCTGTGACCGTCATCCGGCCCTTACCGGCCATCTTGACCGCTTCGATGGTGAGGATATCGCCACCAAACTCCGTCCAGGCGAGACCCGTAACGATCCCCACCTGGTCCTCAGCATCGGTTTCGCCATAGCGGAACCGCTTGACCCCGGCATATTTGTCCAAGCGCTCAGGCGTGATGGTGATCGCACCCTCTTGGCCTCGCGACAGATCGCGAACGGCCTTACGGGCCAGATTACCCAGTTCGCGCTCCAGCGAGCGTACCCCGGCTTCGCGGGTATAGTAGCGAATGAGCTGTCGGATGATCTCATCCGGTACAATCCATTCGCTGTCCTTCAGCCCATGATCCTTGGCCAGTTTCGGCAGGATGTGGCGCTTGGCGATCTCGACCTTTTCATCCTCGGTATAGCCCGGGATGCGGATGATCTCCATGCGATCGAGCAGCGGCCCAGGCATGTTGAGGCTGTTAGCCGTTGTGACAAACATCACCTTGGACAGGTCATAATCCACTTCGAGATAGTGGTCGTTAAAGGTGCTGTTCTGGGCCGGATCGAGCACTTCGAGCAGAGCCGAGGCCGGATCCCCGCGCCAGTCGGCCCCCATCTTGTCGATTTCGTCCAGCAGGAAGAAGGCATTGGTGGTCTTGGCCTTCTTCATCGACTGGATAATTTTGCCGGGCATGGAGCCGATGTAGGTGCGGCGGTGACCGCGCACTTCGGACTCATCGCGCACCCCACCGAGGGAAACGCGCACGAACTCCCGGCCTGTGGCCTTGGCAATCGAGCGGCCCAGCGAGGTTTTCCCCACGCCTGGCGGCCCAACCAGACACAGGATCGGCCCCTTGAGCGAGCCGGTCCGGGCTTGTACGGCCAGATGCTCGACGATGCGCTCCTTGACCTTTTCGAGGCCATAGTGGTCAGCATCCAGGACCTGTTCAGCCTCATCGAGCTTAATCGGCTTTTGCTTGGCCTGGCCCCACGGGATCGACAATAGCCAGTCAAGGTAGTTGCGTACCACCGTGCTTTCAGCCGACATCGGGCTCATATTGCGCAGCTTGCCCAGTTCGCTTTCAGCCTTTTGGCGGGCTTCCTTGGACAGCTTCGTCTTTTTGATGCGCTTTTCGAGCTCAAGCAGCTCGTCGCGCGCATCATCCTGTTCGCCCAGCTCACGCTGGATCGCTTTCATTTGTTCGTTGAGGTAATACTCGCGCTGGGTCTTTTCCATCTGGCGCTTGACGCGCGAACGGATCTTCTTCTCGACCTGCAACACCGAGATCTCGCCCTCCATCAGGGCATAGACCTTCTCAAGGCGCTTGGGCACCGCCGTCAGTTCCAGCAGCGATTGCTTGTCGGAAATCTTGACCGACAGGTGCGCCGCCACCGAGTCCGCCAGCACGCTGGGGTCGGTGATGTCGGGAATGGCATTCAACGCTTCGGGCGGCACTTTCTTGTTCAGTTTGACATAGGTTTCAAACTGTTCGACCACGGCGCGCGACAAGGCGTCGGCATCCTTGCCGTCCACATCTGTATCCGGCAAGGCCTCGGCTTCGGCCTCGAAATAATCTGCTTGGCCGGTAAATCGGCTAATGCGCGCTCGGCCCTTACCTTCGACCAGCACCTTGACCGTCCCGTCCGGCAATTTTAGCAGTTGCAGGACGGTCGCCAACACCCCCACCTCATAGATGGCCTCGGTCTTGGGATCATCATCCGCAGAGTTTTTCTGAGTGGCCAGAAGGATGAGTTTTTCGCCTTGCATCACCTCATCAAGGGCGCGCACCGATTTCTCGCGCCCGACAAACAGCGGCACGACCATGTGCGGAAAAACAACGATGTCCCGCAATGGCAGGACAGGTAAGGTGAGCGTCTCACGCATAAGGAGGCTCCTGGGCCCGGCCGCTAAACAACGGTCGAGGCTGGGCTAAGATCAACACAGGCTATTCATAACCGGGGGCGAAACACGCCGTCGCCCGGGGTCAGAACGGCCTCAACCCGCGAATCCGCCGCGGGCCGTTCCTTAAACTATGTGGGCGGCTTTGCCCGGAGTTCAAGCCAAAAGCCGCATTGAGGGCGTTTGCCCCCATTCAACACGGCTCGAACAAACGAAAACGGCGCCGTTTTCACAGCACCGTTACGTATCGCATTTGAGGAGGCGTTCAGCTTAAGCCGCGCCGCCGCCCCGCTTTTCAGCATAGATCAACAGCGGCTGGGCCCGTCCCTCGACCACCTCGGCATTGATTACCACTTCTTCTACGCCCTGCATGGAAGGCAGATCGAACATGGTGTCGAGCAAGATGGCTTCGAGGATCGAGCGCAGGCCGCGCGCACCGGTCTTACGGACAATAGCCTTCTTGGCCACGGCCATCAGCGCATCGTCGGTGAAGGTCAGGCCGATATTTTCCATCTCGAACAGACGGGCATACTGCTTGACCAACGCGTTCTTCGGCTCGGTCAGGATCGTGACCAGCGCCTTTTCGTCCAGGTCCTCAAGGGTCGCCAGCACTGGCAGACGGCCAATGAATTCCGGGATCAGACCGAAGCGCATCAGATCGTCCGGCTCGACGCTGCGCAGGATTTCGCCGGTACGACGCTCTTCGGGATCCTTGACCTCAGCGCCAAAGCCGATCGAGGTGCCCTTGCCGCGTCCGGCAATGATTTTTTCCAGACCCGCGAACGCCCCTCCGCAGATGAACAGGATGTTAGTGGTATCCACTTGCAGGAATTCTTGCTGCGGATGCTTGCGACCGCCCTGCGGCGGCACCGAAGCAACCGTGCCTTCCATGATCTTCAGCAACGCCTGTTGGACGCCCTCGCCCGATACGTCGCGGGTGATCGAAGGATTGTCCGACTTGCGGCTGATCTTATCCACTTCGTCGATATAGACGATGCCGCGCTGGGCGCGCTCAACGTTATAGTCGGCCGACTGAAGCAGCTTCAGAATGATGTTCTCGACATCCTCACCCACATAACCGGCTTCGGTCAGGGTCGTGGCGTCGGCCATGGTGAAGGGCACATCGATGATACGCGCCAAGGTCTGAGCCAGCAGGGTTTTCCCCGAACCGGTCGGACCGATCAGCATGATGTTGGACTTGGCCAGCTCGACATCATTGCCTTTGCCGGCGTGGTTGAGGCGCTTGTAGTGATTGTGCACCGCGACCGACAGGACCTTTTTGGCCTGGGTCTGACCGATCACATAATCGTCCAGAACGTCCCGGATCTCCTTGGGAGTCGGCACCCCGTCCTTTGATTTGACAAAGGCGATCTTGTGCTCTTCACGGATGATATCCATGCAGAGTTCGACGCATTCGTCACAGATAAAGACAGTTGGACCGGCAATAAGCTTACGCACTTCATGCTGGCTCTTTCCGCAGAACGAGCAGTAAAGGGTGCTTTTGCTGTCGCCGCTTGCGGCTTTCGTCATCAGCGCTTCTCACATTATGGCACTTACCCCGGAAAGCGACACAACACGTCTCATTCCGGCTCGCACCGACACGACCCTGCATGTTATGGGCCGGGAGGGTTTAAAAAATGCATACCCCGTCAGGACTATACGACCACACCTGCCCCCCCGGGATCAAGGCCGGGATGGGTCAGAATTGGCACTTCCTGACAGGTTTCGCACCCGAGAGGTGAAAATGGGGTTGATGGGACACAGGTCTTACCCGCACGAGGCGCAAAAAAATGCCCAAAATGGGATAAAAATCACCCAAGAGGCCGAACGGCCCGTGGTCGCCTTCGATTTCGACGGCACCTTGACCTGCACGGACAGCCTCAATGCCCTGCTCAAATGGCAAGCGGGTCATGTTGGCTTTGCCTTCGCCGGGATACGGCTGATTCCCGCTTTACTGGCCTATGCCGTCCGCCCGGACCGAGGAGCCCTGAAAGCGGCGCTGCTGCGTGACCTGTGGCGCGGGCGGCCGCTCGACCAGATCGAGGCCGAGGCCGAGGCCTTTGCCGACGTCGCCTTTGACCGGCTGATCCGCCTCGATGCCCTCGCGGCCTGGCAAAGATGGCAGCAGGAGCCTGTCACTTTGGGGATTGTCACGGCCTCCCCGGCCCTCACAGTCGCGCCCTTTGCCCGTCGGCTCGGGGCGGATTTTCTGATCGGCAGCGAATTGGCGCAAAACGCTGACGGCGCGGTCACCGGGCTGGATGGCCCCAATTGCCGGGGCGAGGAAAAAGTGCGCCGCCTTGAGGCCCTGTTCGGTCCGGATTTCACCTTGCTGGCGGCCTATGGCGACACCGGCGGCGACCGCGAGATGCTGGCCCGCGCTCGTGAGGGACATTACCGGCTGTTTCGCGGCTAACGAAAAAGCCCCCCGGCGAACCGGAGGGCTTTGCATTTCACGTCTGGACTTCGGTTTATTCTGCCGCTTTCAGCGCTTCAGCCATGGCCTTGAGCCGCTGATTGAGGGCCGCGTGCTGCTCACGCAGAGCCGACGGCAGACGATCACCGAACTGGTCGTAGAACGGCCCTATCAGCGCCGACTCTTCGGCCCAGACTTCGGGATCTACGCTCAGAAGGCGCTCCAGATCCGCATCCGAGAGGGTCAGGCCCGACAGGTCGAGCGACTCGCGGGTCGGCAGGCGACCAATGGCGGTCTCGACCGCCTGGGCCTCTCCGTCGAGGCGGGCACAGATCCACTTGAGCACCCGAGCGTTTTCGCCATAGCCCGGCCAGATGAACTTGCCGTCCGGCCCTTTGCGGAACCAGTTGACGAAGTAAAGGCGCGGCAGCTTTTGCGGGTCACGCCCCTCGCCCATCGACAGCCAATGGGCAAAATAGTCGCCCATATTGTAGCCACAGAACGGCAGCATGGCGAACGGATCGCGGCGCAGCTCGCCGACCTTGTTTTCCGCCGCCGCCGTGCCTTCCGAGGCGATGTTCGAGGCCAGAAACACCCCGTGCGCCCAGTCGAACGCTTCGGTCGCCAGCGGCACCGCTGAGGCGCGGCGACCACCGAACAGAATGGCCGAGATCGGCACTCCGGCCGGATCTTCCCAATCCTTGGCGATCACCGGACACTGGGCGGCGGGCACCGCAAAACGGGCGTTGGGGTGCGCAGCCGGCTCACCCAGCTCCGGCGACCAGCGACGGCCCTTCCAGTCGGTCAAATTGGCCGGCGGGGTCGGGCTTAAACCCTCCCACCACACATCGCCGTCATCGGTGGTGGCGACGTTAGTATAGATCACATTGCCTTCAAGCGTCGCTAGGGCGTGACGGTTAGTGGCCTTGGACGTTCCCGGGGCCACGCCAAAGAACCCGGCTTCGGGGTTGACGGCATAGAGCCGTCCGTCGTCGCCAAAGCGCATCCAGGCGATGTCATCGCCCACGGTCTCGGCGGTCCAGCCTTCGAGCGCCGGTTGCAACATGGCGAGGTTGGTCTTGCCACAGGCCGACGGGAACGCCGCCGCGACGTATTTCACGGCCCCTTGCGGCGAGGTCAGCTTGAGGATCAGCATGTGCTCGGCCAGCCAGCCCTCGTCGCGGGCCATGACACTGGCGATCCGAAGGGCGAAGCACTTCTTGCCCAGCAGCGCATTGCCGCCATAACCCGAGCCATAGGACCAGATCTCCCGCGTTTCCGGGAAATGGGCGATATATTTCGTATCGTTGCACGGCCAAGCCACATCGGCCTCACCGGCCATGAGCGGCGCGCCGACCGAGTGCACGCACGGCACAAAGGCCCCGTCGGTTCCTAACTGCGCCAGGGCCGCCGCTCCCATGCGAGTCATGACCCCCATGCTGAGCGCGACATAGGCGCTGTCGGTCAGCTCGACACCAATGGCCGAAATCTTTGAGCCCAGCGGCCCCATGCAGAACGGCACCACATAGAGCGTGCGCCCTTCCATACAGCCCGCGAACAACCCGTTCAGAGTATCGCGCATTTCGGCGGGGGCCATCCAGTTATTGGTCGGACCGGCATCGGCCTTATCGGCGCTGCAGATATAGGTGCGGCTCTCGACCCGGGCCACATCCGACGGCGCCGAGCGCGCGGCATAGGAGTTGGGACGCTTGACCGGATCGAGCGGCATCAGCGTGCCCCCGGCCACCAGCGTGTCGATCAGTGCCTGCTTTTCCGCTTCGGATCCATCACACCAGTGAATGGCCGCCGGACGAGTCAGATGCGCGATGTCCCGCACCCAAGCCAGCAGCCCTGCATGCTGCGTCGGAGCTGCCGCCAACGCCGCATCCACGCGCGCCGCATCAAATAAAGAACCGGTCATGTGTCGTCCCACAAAATACGCTCAACAAACAAGACCGCGGCGATTGTTGTTATCCGTCAGTCCCGCCCGTGACATTAAAGACTTGAGATCCCTGTCCGGCCTAAATAGCGACTTTTATTCACACTGCCTATGGCATTTCTGACATAGACCCGTTCGAATATTTATTTTGCAATGCACATTAAATCAGACAAATGACTTTTGTTTATTATATGATTATAAAAACTTTACATTGATAAGTCGAAAAACAGCCGGATCCGGGAAGACCGCCGCCCCGGATCCAGCCGATTTACCTCTGTCAGAAGCTCAAGCGCACCCCACCATTGAGCACAATGCCCTCGGTGGGCGCCCA
>DAITMY010000097.1:0-8169 GCA_036834925.1 Asticcacaulis sp. | reverse complement strand
GTCGCTGTCGTCTCAGCTTAGGCGCCCAGCGCGCCCGCCTGCCAGATCAGCACAAGGATATAGGCGACATAGGCCCCAAGCAGGACCAGCCCCTTAGCGCGGCCCAGCACCCAGCCCCAAGCCGCCAAGGCAATCAGCCCGACAGTTGCCGCCAGCATCACCCAGATGTCCTGGCTGGTGATCACCGCCGGAATGGCAATCGGCTTGATCAAGGCCGTCACGCCCAAAATGCCCAGGATGTTATAGATATTCGAGCCGACGATATTGCCGATCGCGATATCCGCATGACGGCGCAAGGCCGCAATCACCGAGGTCACGAGCTCCGGCAGGGACGTGCCCACCGCCACAATGGTCAGGCCAATCAGGGTATCAGAGACGCCGAGGCTGCGGGCTATGGTTACCGACCCATCGACCAGCAAGCGTGCGCCAAGGATGGTCACAGCGATGCCTACGGCCGCCAAGGCGACACCTGAGGCAATCGGCACCCAGCCCTTTTTGACCGGCCCGTCCTCTTCGGCGGCATGGGCGGGATGCTCGGACTTACGTTCCACCCAAAAGGTATAGCCGATATAGCCGATCAGACCGGCCACAAACACGGCCCCGACCCAGGTCGAAAGATTGCCATAGAGGCAGATGGCGACCAGCAACAGTGAAGCGCCCAGCATCACCGCGCCATCGCGGCGGAACGACTCCTTTTGCACGGCAATTGGCATGATCAGAGCCGTCACGCCTAGAATGAGCAGGATATTAGCGATGTTAGACCCCACCACATTGCCAACCGCGATCCCGGGCGCGCCCGCAAAGGCGGCTTGGACGCTCGTGACCAGCTCGGGCATGGATGTGCCAAACCCCACCAGCGTCAAACCGATCACCAGGGGTGAGACCCCAAGGCTGCGGGCCGCGCCCGAGGCCCCGCGGACCAGCACCTCGCCGCCGACCGTCAGCAGCACAAGCCCGACCAGAATCAGGCCCAGCGTCATAACCATCGGATCCATAAAGCGCCCTCATTCACTCGAAATTTGCTGCAATTGCACATAGGCTTGAAATCAGCCTGCGGCAAGCTGCCACAGGCTGATTGGTCGGTCACGGGGCGAAATCCCTCAGAGGGGAAGACTCTCTCAGAGCGTCGGGCGCGGCTGGACCAGTGGACCATAAAGATCGGTGCGGCGGTCGCGGAAAAAGCCCCAGGCCGCGCGGTGGGTCTGGAGGAAATCCAGATCAAAAGTCGAGACCAGCACCCCGGTCTCGTCCCGGCCAAAATGCGCGACCAGATCCCCGCGATGGTTGGCAATGAAGCTGTGGCCATAGAAGGTCTGGCCCGCCGCCGTGACCTGTTCATGGCCGATGCGGTTGGCCCCGACCACCGGGATGACATTGGCCACGGCATGGCCTTGCATCACCCGCTGCCAGGGGGCGGCGGTATCGAGGCTGGTGTCGTGGGGTTCGGACCCGATGGCGGTCGGGTACATCAGCACCTCGGCCCCCATCAGGGCCATGGCGCGGGCACATTCAGGGTACCATTGGTCCCAGCAGATGCCGACGCCGACGCGGGCAAAACGGGTGTCCCACACCCGAAACCCGGTATCCCCGGGGCGGAAATAGTATTTTTCCTGATAGCCCGGACCATCGGGGATATGGCTCTTGCGATAGACGCCCAGCGCCGCGCCATCGGCATCGATCATAACGAGCGAATTGAAATAGTGCGGCCCCTCGCGCTCAAAGATCGAGACCGGGATCACCACCCCTAGCTCGCGCGCCAGATCGGCCATGGCGATCACGCACGGATGCTCGCGCCAGGGATAGGCCGTGCGGAACCAGTGCTCTTCCTGGCTGACACAGAAATAGGGCCCCTGGAACAGCTCGGACGGCAGGATCACCTGAGCCCCGCGACCGGCGGCCTCGCGCACCAGGGCTTCGGTCCGGGCAATATTGTCGGCCATGTCCGGACCATAGGCGGTCTGGAGGGCGGCAACCGTGACAGAACGGGTCATGAAATCAGCTCCGGATCAGATCAGGCCGAGACGGCCGGGACTTGCTGGGTGATGCAGTGGAACGAGCCGCCGCCGGTCAGGATCGCCCCGGACGGCAGGCCGATTACGGTGTGCTGGGGGAACAGAGCACGGAACGCTTCGACCGCCAGATCCGCCGACGCCGTGCCATAGGTCGGCACCGCCACCACGCCATTGCTGATGATAAAGTTCATGTGCGAGGCCGGAATAACGTCGCCGTCATCGTTTTCCATCCGGCCCGGCGAGGGGATACGCACCACCTTGAGCGGTTCGCCCCGGGCATCGGTGGCCGCCGCTAGAGCACGGGCAGTGGCGTCGTAAATCTCTGTGTTCGGATCATCGAGGCCCCAGGCCACCGGACAGGCCACCACACCGGGCGCGACGAAACGGGCCAGATTATCGATATGGCCGTCGGTGTGGTCGTTGACGAGGCCATCATCGAGCCAGATCACCTTTTGGGCCCCAAGCGTGCGCGCCAGCACCGCTTCGGCCTCGGCCTCGGTCCAGCCGGGGTTGCGGTTGGGATTGAGCAGACACTGGCGCGTGGTCAGGATCGTGCCCATCCCGTCGTGCTCCAGCGCCCCGCCTTCGAGGATGGTGGATTGGGCTTCGAGCCTGTGCGCCCCGTTCGTCGCAATCTGGGCCGCCACTTCGTCATCATACGGAAGATCATATTTGCCGCCCCAGCCGTTGGGGGTAAAGCCCACGGCCACCAGTCCGCTGTCGTCGTCGCGGACATAGATCGGCCCGGTGTCGCGCAGCCAGATGTCGCCAAACCGGCCGGCCACAAGCGCGACCCCGGCCACATCGGCGAGCCGGGTTTGGGCCGCCGCTAGGGCATCTTCGCCCATCACCAACACCTTAACCAAGGTGCCCCCCGCCGCCAGGGCGCGGATCAGGGCCGCCACCTCATCCTGGGCCGGATCGAGATCCTCTTGCCACAGGTCCGCATGGCTCGGAAAACCAATCCAGAGCGCCGCGTGCGGGGCCCATTCAGCCGGAACAAGACGGGTCAAGGCAGACTCCTTCTGGGGGTAAAATGCGACTGTGGGGTAAGGCCTATGCCCCCCAAGGTCAAGCGACACACCAACGGGACCGTTCAGACAAACAAAAAGGCGGCCCGTATCCGGACCGCCTTTCGCGTTCAAACCTGATGGGTCAGGTCTTAGAACTTGGTACGCAGGGTGACACTGACGGTGCGCGGGGCCCCGACGTTGTAAGCCGGATTACCTGCGGCGTTGGTACGAGTCGTGATGTTACCGTAGTAGTACTCATCAAACAGGTTGATCACGTTCAGCTGCAGGAACGAGCCTTGCTTGACGAACCCGAACTGGTCGAGGTCGTAACGCAGGGTGGCATTCCAAGTGGTATAAGAGGGAGCCTTCACATCGTTAACATCGGTCGCAAAGCGACGACCGACATACTTACCCTGCAGAGCTAGGGTCAGGTCGTCGTTGATGGCATAGGTCCCGCCGTAGGTGAACATCCAATCCGGCACTTCAACCAGTTGCTTACCCGCAGTACGATCAATAGCGGTACCGCGGCCAGCAACATCCTGCTGCACTTCGGCATTGGTGTAGGTCACCGAGCCGTAGAGCGACAGGGTGTCAACCGGCTTGTAGCCGAAGTTGGCTTCCCAACCGCGCATCTCAACTTCACCAACGTTACGGTCAAAGAAGGTGTCGCTGACCGGGTCATAGGACGAAACGATCCGGTCCTGGTAGTCCTTGGTCCAGAGGCCAACGCTGGCGTTCAGGTTCGAGGTTGAATAGCGCAGACCACCTTCGAAGTTCTTGGAGGTTTCCGGGTTCGGATTCGCCACACGAATCACACCATTAACGAGGGTCACAGCATAATAGCTGTCGGTCCGCGGCGAGGACAGGTTTTCAGCGTAGCTGGCATAGACCTGAATATCGTCAGTCAAGCGATAGGTCGCGCCAAGGCTAGGCATAACTTTGTCAAACGAAACCGTGGTGTTGTAAGGACGGATCCAATTTCCCGACTGTTCGTTAAACGTGACAGTTCCGTCAGCGTTGACAGACTTCGGTGCTTCGGTGGTGCAGAACGGATTAGATGAACCCGTACCATTTGTGTTCGAATAGCAACGCTGGCTCAGGTAGCGTTCCATCTTCTGGCTGCGGACACCCAGCGACAAGAACAGAGCTTCGTCGAAGAAGCGACCACGATATTCCAACGAGAACACATCCACGTCGGCTTTGGAGTAACGATTACGGCGCAGATAGTTGGTGCCGTCGCGCCCCTTCAAGCCAATACCGGCATTGTCCTTAGCACCAAACACATCGATCGGGGTGCCGTCAGCATTGACCAGCGTACCGTCACCGGTCTGGGTGGTGCGGGCGCGGTCGAACGAGGCGTTGAAACGCAGGGTGTGGTTCGGGTTGAAGCGATAGATGGCCGAACCGTAGAAGCCCAGACGGTCCGTGTGCGTTGTATTCGGGTTGTAGATGGTGACGCTGGTGTCGAGCGCATCACCGTCCTTGTTGATGTCCACGCCCTTAAAATTCGCGTTACGATAGGACCCAACTTGGCCGGTCACTTCGTTGGCCGTACCCGTACCGCCACCATTGGCCAGAACGTATTGGAACGAGGCGTCGGCCGTGACCGTCAGTTGCTCGCTCAGGTTCCAGCGCGACTGGAAGCGCAGGTTACCTGTATTCGACGGGTTAATGTTGGCGCGACCGGCGCTGTTGTAGAACTTGCCGAAACGGTCAAAGTTAGCTTGCGTTTGGCTGAAGATGAAGCGGTTACGGTTTTCGTTGTAATGGCCCATCAGGCGCATGAACGAGCCACCGTCAAAGTCCTGCTCGACCGAGAAGTTGACTTGCTTCTTGTTCAACTCAGCGCCGTCGATGTTCGACGGCTCTTTGGTGAAGGTGTTGGCGTTGGTGTAGGAGTAGGCCACGAACGCCTTGGTGCCGAACGGGCCGAACTTGCCGGTGTCGACTTCGATCATGCCGCGACGGAACTTGAAGTCACCGACCGACAGGTTGGTGGTTACGCCGAAGTCGTCGGTGGCGCGGCGGGTGGTGTAGTTGACGGTACCGCCGGTGGCCGAAGCCGTCATCGAGTCCACGTCGGTCGCGCCGGTCGAGACCGAAGCGCGCGCGATCAGTTCCGGATCGAGCTGCTGGTTGGTGTAGATGGCATAGTTACCGGCGTCGTTCAGCTGAACGCCGTCAAAGGTCAGCGAGATGCGCGAGTTGTCGAGACCACGGATAAAGATGTCCCCACCCGACGACCCGTAAGGGTCGTTGCTGGTGAAGTTCACGCCCGGGATGACGTTGAGGGTTTCGGCGATCGTTTGACCGGCCGACGACAGCGAGATCACGTCCTGGCCGATCGATTCCTTGGTCTTCGGACCGGTTTCGCGGTCGAGAACGCCAGCGGCCTTGCGGTTGCCCTTAACAACCACTTCTTCAACGGTCTGGGTGCCGGTCGACTGGGCGAACACGGTGGTGGCGGTCAGCAGGCTGACCAGGGCCGTACCGGCCATGATCACGGACTTGTTCATAGACATGGAGTATCCCCTCTCCGGATTGAGACGGCCCCCAGCGGGAACCGTCAAAGATGGCGTTTGATACGGAGCGTGAACCACTTTTCCGTGACAGGATTGTAAAGGTTTTGTGACGCGCCGCATCGCAGCACACAGGCGTGGCTTTAAAGATACATAATTTACGTCCGACTTGTGGGGCGGACTTATCCCCCTACTAAATGTTGTGAACCCATTTGGGATTAAGGCTTTTTTTAGCCCTGCCTCGCCGACGCTTTAAGACCTGAAGCGAACCTTGATTCTGCCTGTGCGGCGTTTGAAACTTGCGTTTGGCCAAGTCCGCAAGGTTCGTGCTATGGCCTTTTCTCCCTTCGGATCCCCACAGAGAGCCCCATGACGTCTGCCTCGCTTGCCGCTCCCCGTCCGCGCATCGGGCCAGAAATGGGGGATAAGACGCTTGTGCGTTGGGCGCTTGTCGCGCTTGGGATCCTGACGGTGGTGCGGATTGGGGCCTTGTTTGCCACGCCGCTAGAGCTCTATCCCGACGAAGCGCAGTACTGGCTGTGGTCGCGGACTCTCGATTTTGGCTATTATTCCAAACCGCCGATGATCGCCTGGCTGATCGCCTTGACCACGGCCATCGGCGGCGACGCAGAGGCCTGGGTGCGCATAAGCGGCCCTATCCTACACATGATAACGGCCCTAGCTCTGTTTGCGACAGGCCGGGCGCTTGGCGGGGCACGCGACGGGGTGCGCTTGGGCCTGATGGCCGGTCTGATCTATAGCCTGATGCCGGCGGTACAGCTGTCGTCCTTCGCCCTCAGCACCGATGCGCCTCTGCTGGCGGCCTTGTCAGTCAGCTTGTGGCTCTATGTCCGCATCAGCGACGCACGCGTGACAGATGATGCGGGCGAAGCGGCCAAGCCGCCGCATCCGGCCCTGTTCGCCGCCCTAGGCCTAGCGCTAGGGGCCGCGTTCCTGAGCAAATATGCCGCGCTTTATTTTGCGGGGGGGTATGTTGTGCATAGCCTGCTGGTGCCGTCTGCCCGGCGGCGCTGGACGCCGCTGGGTCTTCTGCTGTGCCTCGGAGTGTTTGCCCTCGTCATCAGCCCGAACCTGATCTGGAACGCCACCCACGGCTTTCAGACCGTCTCCCACACAGCGGATAACGCCGACTGGAACCCAAGCAAGTTGGGCAACCCCTTGTCATTGCTGCGCTTTTGGGGTGGGCAAGTAGGTGTCTTTGGCCCCGTGGCCATGACTGGGCTAGTGGTGGCGGGCTGGGCGCTAGGACGCACGCTCCGCGCTGGGGCACGCCCGGCAGCGGGCCTGTGGCTGATCGCGGGCCTGTGCCTTTTGCCTCTGGTGCTGGTCTCGATTCAGGCGTTTTTATCCCGCGCCCATGCCAATTGGGCGGCCACGGCCTATCTGGGGGCCAGTCTGTGGGTCGCGGCTTTGTGGGGCCGTTCGACATGGTCGCGTTTGTGGCTGGGGGCGCTGGTCGGGCTTCAAGGGGCGCTGGCTTTACTGATGCTCGCGGTCATCGCCATGCCGTCCCTGGCCACGCCGATCGGGTTGGACAACAGTCTGAAACGTGTCCGGGGCTGGGAAACCCTGACGCAAACGATCCTGGCCGAAGCTCGGCAACAGCCGAGTCTAAGCGCCATTGCGGTGGACGACCGGTTTCTGTTCAATGCCATGGCCTATTACGGCCGCGATCAGTGGACGGACACCCGGTTGCCCCCCTTGAAGGCTTGGGTGCGTGAAGCCAGCCCCCAGAGCCAGCCGGAGCATCAGCATCCCCTGACCTCCGCACAGGGCCCGCGGGTGCTGGCGGTCAGTCTGGTACCCACGTTTACAGAAGCGTTTCGCCGGGACTTTAACCGCCACACCGACTTGGGACAGCGCCAAGTGCGGCTTGATCCCAAACGGACCCGCGACGTGACCCTGTTTGTCGGGCAGGACTTTCAGCCGCGTCCGCGCGACCCAATCACGGGCCACCCGGTGCCCTGAGGTGTGGACCGGATCCACACTCAGGTGCGAATGACCCAACCTTGCCAAGCCTTGCCATGCCTTCCCCTCAACAGGCTGTGACCAATCGCGTCTAGCCGCCCCTCGCCTCTGAGCGCCTCTGTGCCATCGGAGTCCATAGGCCTGCCGCGTCGCCTCGATCCCGACACCGAAACGCAAAAAGGGCCGGAGTTTCCCCCGGCCCTTCTCGTCTAACCCTTAAAGGGTCAGGAGACTTAGAACGCGACGTCGATGGTCGAACGACGGTTCAGCGGCTCTTTCACGCCGTCGCCGGTGGCAACAGCCGGAGCGGACTCACCCTTCCAGTCCACGGCGAGCTTGGTGCCATCGACACCCTGACCGGCCAGGGCGTCCGCAACGGCTTTCGCGCGACGCTCCGACAGGCGGATGTTGTAGGCAGCCGAACCCGAGGTATCGGCGTGACCCACGACGACGACGCGAGCAGCGTTACCGGCCTTGGCGTAGTCAGCAGCGGCCTGAACCACAGCTTGCGCGTCCGAGGTCAGGACAGCCTGATCGAACGGGAAGTACACCACGAACTCGCGAGCTTCAAACGCTGCGACCGGCGGCGGCGGAGGAGGCGGCGCGGGACGGGCGCGGGTCCTTCACCGTGGATGG
>DAITMY010000096.1:0-8193 GCA_036834925.1 Asticcacaulis sp. | reverse complement strand
CATCGGTTGTCCAGCGACCGTCCGCCGCCCGGCGCGCGCGCACCAGCCGCTCAAAGCGGGTTTGACGCACATCCAGCAGGTTCTCGGCATTGAGGAACACCCGGTGGCGCCCAACAGATCCGGGGATCACGGCTTCGGCCAGCAGGCCCAGCTCCCAATAGGGCTTGCTGCGGGTCCGAAACGGGTTGTCCTCCAGCGTTTGCCGCCCGGTGTAATAGGCCTCAAAGCCGAGGCGTCCCCGCCCCGGGGCCTCCCATATAGCCACCATACTGGCGCTCTGGCGCGGGGTGCCGGGTTCGGGGGTGTCCATCTGGACAAAGCTGCTGCTGAGAGTCAGGGCCTCCAGCTTCAGCCTTGCCCTAAGCTCTGCGCCCAAGGTGCGGACCACCCCGGCCCCATTGACGAGCCGCACTCGCTCTGGTCCCACCGGTTCCAGTCGTAAGGCCCGCTTCAAATCCGAGCCAAACAGCACGATCCCCGCCTCCAGCGGCCCGGCCGTGTACGCCAGATCTACCGAAGCCGTATTGGCGGTCTCCACGGCCAAGCGTCCGGGCGTCTCGATCCGGTCAAAGCCCGCAGCTTCGACCGCTTCGATAAACGGGGTCGGGGCGGCATAGCCCCGCGCTGCCGTGGTCCTGAGCGCCCACGGCCCCTTGCGATAGAGCAGCGACATTCGGGGGCTAAACTGCGGGCCATAGCGGCTGTGCTGATCCAGTCGCGCACTGGCCGACAGGATCAGATCCGGTCCGAAACTCTGCTCCACCTGACCAAACACGCCCGGCACATCATAGTGATAGTCAAACCGGTCAAACTGGCGGGCATGGTAATGATCCGATTGAAAGGCCAGTCCAGCTACCCATCGGGTTTCCCCTTGGGTCTGGCTGAGGGCGGCCTCGGCAAAGCCGCTCAGATGCGCGTCGCGGTCCTGTACGGGACCATACTGATGCCGGTGGCCTTGCCTCAGGGCCGAGGCCTTGAGGCTGAGGCTCAGACCCGCCTCCAGCGGAATCTGGGCGGTGGCCCCCAGATCCAGACGCTCTGTCCGCTGGCGCTCGACAAAGACCGAACCCTCCGGGGTCATGGCCCCGGCCATCGTGCCCCCCCGGCGCGTTTCGGCGCTAAGCCCGAGGGTCAGCATCGCCTTTTGCCCCGCCTCGCCATACCAGAACAGGCGTGGCCTCACCGTCCATCGGCGATAGGCGGCCATATCAGTCCAGCCATCCTTGTCCCGATCCTGGGCGTTTTGGCCATGGACCCCGGCGGTCAGCGATACCCCCAGCGGGTCCGACACCGATGCGGCCTGATAAAGCGTGACATCTTGGCCGCCTCGATGGGTCAGGTTCAGCAGCGCCTCGGTCTGGGGCTCTGGCCCCGGACGGCGCGAGACCAGGTTGATCACACCCCCGAGCGCCGAGGCCCCATAGAGCGCCGAAGCGGCCCCCTTGATCACCTCGACCCGGCCCAAATCCGTGGGCGGGATCTGCATCAGCCCAAGGGACTGGCCACCATAAATCGGCAGGCCATCCATAAGCATCAACGTATAGCGCCCCGGCATCCCTTGAACGCGCACCGTGGCCGCGCCCAGCGACGGCGCCGTGACTTGCACGCGCACGCCGGGGGTTTCGTTGACAAGCGTCGAAATATTGCCGGGGGTCATGAGGATCTTCTCCTCGATCTCCTCGCGGTCGAGCACCTCGACCCGCACCGGTTGGTCCTTAAGGGCGCGGCCGGACCGGGTCGCTTGGATCACCACCAATTCGACCGTTTCGGTTTCATTCGGGGGCTCGGCGCCCCCCTTGAGCGTGAGGGCAAAGGCCGGGGTTGCGGCCACAGCAAAGCCTTGGGCCGTCAGTGCGGCCATAAGGGGCAAGGCCCCATTAAACTGGGTCATAGATCATCTCAAAAAACAGCAGAAAACCTCAGCCCGGCGCGCGCGGCCCCGGGCCATGAACCCTCGCGGCATCCCGCGAGGCCAAGGGTTTTCAGAGACGACGCGGCGGCGGAACCAAGGGGGCAGCCCCCCGTCCGGCCAAGGCTGCTGGATCACGGGCTTCGAGACGGCTGCGGGCCGCATCGGTAACCGAAAGGCTGTTATCTGGGGTGGGTGTCGCCGTCATGTGGGCGCAATGGGCACTGCTGGCCGCATTGTGATGGGCCCCGCCCTTGTCGGGACAACAGGGCGTGCGGGTTGACCCCATCCCATGCTGATGCGCGGCATGGGGAGCAGAATGGGATGAAGCGTGTAAGGCCAGATCACGCTCGGCCGCATGGGCGCCGCTCAGCAAGGCCATAAGCCCCGCCAGCATCACCAGCCATTTCACGATCGCCTGTCCCACGGACATCCCGAACCCTATGCGTCTAACCCCGCCGACGTAGCAGATCCCAACCCGACCGACCAGCGCGACATCTCGGCGCGGGCCTTCGCGAGGATATCCATGGCCTCGGCTTCTTCGCGGGCCACATGATCATGGGCCACCGCCGCAAGGTCAGTGTCAATGCGCGCGGCAGAAACGGATCAGCTCGTGGCCCGTGCGCATATAGACACTCACGTCCGTATTGGGTGGACGCTGATCGAAAGTTACTAACTGGCGGCACGGCAAGGATAAATTTCATACCAAGACCACCCTAGGGCACCCGGATGGATCTTGAGGCATAATCGCTTTTCCGTTTTAGCCTGTTCGTAAACGCGGCGGGGCACATCGAGCGTGTTTTCGGCCTCACGCGACTCCCACGGGCCAAGGGTTAGAGTATAACTGTCTCTATAAGCGTCAGCCTTCAGAACAGTGACGTGAATGTTTCTGGCGTCCTGAGTGTCCAGAGCAACATTGAGATAGTTGAGAGTTCCACACGCATACATGAAATAGAGTATAGCATTTATTGCCATCAGAGACTTGTCAGCGCGCCGCTCAATTACCGCCACAAGTCCCATCAGCACAAAAGCCGCTGGAATGGCCCATAGGGCGGGATGCCACCACTCGACCCCTTGATTATCGAGTATAGCCCTTAAACCCAAAGCTAATGACGGCAACAGAACAAGTGTATTCCCTGCACTAAGGGTTCCTTTGTGACCATTGATCGTCCATCTGCCCTTAGAAAAGGCAACAGCGACAAGCACAAGAATTGGCCATACGATCAGAACAGATAAACACACATCGTAAGGATATGGGACAAAGCCCCATAAACCGATGGCAACCGCCACCCACCCCCACCGACTGAGTAAGGTCTCGCTTTTGTCTATTCGTAGGGCGCGTTGCTCAACGGTGTCGCCGAACGCCGAATTGGCCAACAAGCTATCTTGGGTTTCGACAGCTTCTTGGTAGTCAGCATTCGGAATATCCTTAAACCACGCTTCAATGGCGTCATCGATCGGCCCGAAGAATGAAATGGTCGGGGCCCACATTTTCCCCCGGACCGTCAGATCGATCGTGCAAATGCCATAATTTGACTGAAGGTTCCGTGTGTTAAGGATATCGGATTTTTTGATTACGCGCGTTCCGAAATACCCCGTGTAAATCAATTGCGTGTCTTCGAGCACGAGCTTCAGGTAGAAAACACGAACAGCCATCCACGTAAAATAACAACAAAAAAATAATGTAAGGCAAATAACAATCCAGTAATGATCATACTCTCTTTCGGAAAATAGTAGTGGCGCACAGGCAGAAAGCGCCGCCATCAGAACACAAATAATAGAACTTGCAATCAAGGAGTGATATTTTAATCTATACGTCTTTGGAAACACGAACCCGCCCAATATTTTAAATTACTTTTCAAATTTTTCAACCCTGTTTCGAGAAATAAGCTTCAGACTATCAAGCTCATAAAGTTCAGTAAAATTATCATCATTTTTTCTGTAAAAAATCATCAAGTCACCACTTAAAGTTTGAGCCATACTATGAACTTCATCTACATCACTCAAAAGAAGTCTGTAATTGCTTCCATCAAAGGAACTAGAATAAAGAGAAATCTTATCTGCATCTGAAAAAAGCATGTCTCCATTTGTATCTTTCGTAACAACCGTGTAAACTATATGCCTTGCAATTTCTGCATCCAGATCACCTGGAGTTAAGTTATCATAAACCTCTTCAAAAGCTAAATACAGTTGACCCGAACCAGATGCTAACCATTTGGATTTGTTTCTTACTTGATCAATAACGAGGTAATTAACTATGTTGTCTCCATAATTCTTTTCCTTTATTTCACCTTTGTAACTTTGCAGCCGATTAATCGGCACGAAAAGAAACTCCTTTCCTTGCAAAGCCCGCCCTTGGCCAAAAACATACCGATCAACGACTTGATCATTTTGACTGAAGTTTACAACATCAGAACCATTGTGGCCATAATTAGACTCTAAGATTACAAAATATACCGCAAACAAGCCCGCAATAGAGAAGGCAGCATAAGTCAAAGCAATTGCAACCGCATTAAAGCGCCACAAGTATCTAAAAAATTTACTCTCAAAAAAACGCATTTAAAAACCCCCAGCTTAAACACGCCATTACATTTCGAGAATGGCATGGCCTAAGGGCAATTTAAAGTGGAATTTATAGTCTGAAACTAAATGGCGGAGACGCAGGGATTCGAACCCTGGATACCCTTTAGGGGTATGCCGCTTTAGCAAAGCGGTGCCTTCAGCCTCTCGGCCACGTCTCCTTAGCCCGCGAACGGGACAGGACCGATAGCCTGTTCGGGCCGCGCTGGCAACGGGTCAGACGCAGGCTATCGGCAAAAAATGCAATCAGTCCACAGCTGCGGTCAGGCGCTCATAGGCAGCCTTGAGCCGGTCGCCGATGGCGCCGGCGGCTTCGCCGATTTCCTTGGCCGATTTGTCGAGCTCGGCCTTCTGGGCAAACTCATGCCACTCCCCAAGCAGGCCCTCGGCCTCATCCTGGAGGTCTTTGGAGGCCAGATGCGCCTTGACGCGGGCCTCGTCGGCAAAGGTTTTCAGCTTATCGCCCCATTCGGCGGCGGATTTGAAAAGGTCATCATGGGCGGACATGGACGGCTCCCTCGATCATTCGGACGATCCCCGGCGGATCGCCCGAGACGACCCTAGGCCCTCTCGCGTGCGCTGCACACAGAGCGTTTCGTCGCAGGGTCACATTTCGGTTTAACCCGCGTCGTGCGGGCGCGTTAACGGCAAACTAAAGGAATTCTGGCTTATGGTCGGCACGTTTGAGGCGCGCATTTGGCCAGTCGGCCGCAGTAACGGGAAACAGATCTTTGAGTGACCTGACGGCAACCGCTCTTGAGGCGTCGGCGGAGGATGGCATTGAGCTCGGCACGGATACGCCCGAGGGACGGTCTCGGCGTGGGCCGTTCCGCCCGGCGCGTCTGGTGTCCAGCCGCCAACGCCGCGCCCGCGACCAGGCCGCCCAATGGTTTATCCTTACCGATCGGGCCTTGGTGTCGTTTGCCTTTATTGGGGTGCTGCAAGTGGCAACGCCCGGTGGGATCCTCAAGGCGTCGCTGGAAGCGGCCCTGCCCCTGATTGCCGCGACCCTGTTGCTGGTAAGGATCATGGCGGGGATCCGGCTTTATGATTTTGGCCGCCGGGACAGCTATTTGGGCCATATGCTACGCGTGGTCCTGGTGGTCGCGGCCAGTGTGGCGGCTGCGGTGGCTCTGGCCTTGATCCTCCCCGAACGGGATGAGGATCTTGCGGTGGTCGGCCTCTGGGCGGCCTGTGTCGGGCCGCTGGTGCTGATGCTGCACAGCCTGTGGTGGCTTCGCGTGAACCGCTGGCGCCGTGAAGGCGTTTTGACTCCTAATGTCGTGGTCGTGGGGGCGACCAAACATGCGGAACGGTTGATCGAAGCGGCCTTGGCCCGACGCGATATCAATATTCTGGGCATTTTCGATGACCGGCTGGCGCGCTCGCCCGATGCTGTGGTCGGGGTGCCGGTGCTGGGCGATACAGAGGCGCTGCTCAGCCACAAGATCACGCCCTTTGTCGACAAGGTGGTGGTGGCACTCGATCCCAGCGCCCGCACCCGCATGAACCAGATTCTTGACCGCCTGCGTGCGCTGCCCAACGAAGTGGCGCTGCTCGTGGACCTTGAGACCGAAACCAGCCGCGCCACGGCCCTGACCCGCGTGTCGGACCTGTCGCTGACCTCAGTGCACGGCCAGAGCGGCGATCAGGGCCGCGCCTTCAGCAAACGCCTACTCGACCTCGGTGTTGGCACCCTGGCGTTGGTGCTGTTCAGCCCGGTGATGTTGCTGATTGCCGTGTTGATCAAGCTCGACAGCCCCGGGCCGGTGTTTTTCCGCCAGCGCCGCCACGGCTTTAACAACGAAGAGATCCGGGTGTGGAAGTTCCGCTCTATGCGCACCGAAATGACCGATGCCAAGGCAGAGCGGCAAGTGACCAAGGATGACGACCGCGTCACCCGCATTGGCCGCTTTATCCGCAAGACCAGTCTCGACGAGCTACCGCAGCTGTTTAACGTGCTCAAGGGTGAGATGTCGCTGGTCGGCCCCCGCCCCCACGCCATCGGCATGAAAACCGGGCCGTCGGAATCGGCGCGCCTTGTGGCGGAATATGCCTGGCGCCACCGGATCAAGCCGGGCATGACCGGCTGGGCGGCGGTCAATGGCTCGCGCGGGCCGCTGCATACCGCCGAAGATGTGCGCACCCGGATCAAGCTCGACATCGACTATATCGACCGCCAATCGATCTGGTTTGACCTCTATATCATGGCCATTACGGTGCCGTGCCTGCTGGGCGATCGGGACGCGATCCGCTGATGTTCAAGCGCGGCCTGATCGGCTATTTGCCCGCCAATCTGATCCAGGGCGGGATTGGGTTCCTGACCCTAATCGTCTTTACCCGGGTGCTCTCGCCCGAGGCCTATGGCCACTATGCCTTGGCCTTTGGGGTCACGAGCTTTGTCCATACGCTTGGCTTTACCTGGCTTGAGGCCGCCATGGCGCGGTTCTGGGCCGGGGCGTCGCGCGATGACGGCGAAACCGGGGTGCTCTATGGCACGCTCTATCGCACCTTTGCGGCCCTGGCGTTGGGGTTTGCAGTCTTAAGCACCTTAGCCTTATGGCTGATCCCGTTAAGCCATGATCTGAAGCTGGCGGTCGGTGCGGGCCTCGCCTCCGTGGTGCTGCGCGTGCTGCTCAAGCTGGTGCAGGAACAGCGGCGGGCGGCGGGCCGCGTCCTGCCTGCCTCAATGATTGATAGCGTCCTGACCCTTGCAGGGTTTGGCTTTGGCGTGGCCCTGGCCTTGGCGGGTCTGGGCGGCAGCGCACCTCTGCTGGGGGTGCTTCTGGGCTGCGCAATCTGCTTGCCGTTTGTGCTCAAAGAAGATCTGAAGATCGCAGCCGCGGGACGGTTCGATGCGGGCGCACTGCGCACCTATGCCGCCTATGGCTTTCCCATTGCCGGATCGCTGATTCTGACGCTGGGCCTCTATACGCTCGACCGGTTTCTGATCGCCGGGTTTCTCGACGCCGCCAGTGTCGGGGCCTATCATGCGGGCTATAGCCTCGCTTCGCGTAGTCTGGATGTCGTGTTCCTGTGGATCGGCGCGGCGGGCGGACCGGCGCTGGTCGCGGCCTTTGAACAGGACGGCCCGGACGGGCTGAAACAGGCCGCTCGCACACAGTTCGAAACCATGCTGTTCCTCACCGCCCCGGGCGCGGTGGGGTTAATGCTGGTTAGTGGCCCTCTCTGCGACCTGATGCTGGGGCCAGACCTGCGCGAGGCCGCCAAGAGCGTCACCCCGCTGATTGTGCTGGGGGCCTTCGCCTCGGGCCTGACCACCTATTACTTCCATCAGGCCTTTACCCTAGCCCGTAAGACCCGGATCCTGATGGTGGCGATGGTCATCCCTGCGCTTGGTAATCTGGGCCTGAATCTGCTGTTGATTCCGCTGCTTGGCTTACCCGGCGCGGCTCTGGCGACGAGTCTGAGTTTCCTGATGGGCCTGATCGCCAGCCTTTGGCTCGGTCGGCGCTTTGCCATTGGCCTGCCCCTGTGTCCAATGGCGGTAATCAAGACCGCTTTGGCCTGTGCCGTGATGGCGGGATTTGTCGTGCTCCTGCCCGCCTGGGGCGGATGGGCGGAGTTGCTCCTCAAGGGCCTCTGCGGCGGCCTGATCTATGCTTTCATGACCCTATGGCTCGACCTCAACGGCTTACGGTCGAATGGCTTACAGCTTGTCAAAGATTTCCGCGCTAAAAGGG
>DAITMY010000095.1:0-8209 GCA_036834925.1 Asticcacaulis sp. | reverse complement strand
TTCTCCTCCCCTTTCCAAGGGGAGGTGGCGCGCCGAAGGCGTGACGGAGGGGATTCCCCTCACCCCGCCAGATCAAGACGCATGAAGGCGTTAAAATCGCTACCTTCGTAATCTCCAAACGGCTCGCAATCGACGAAACCGAAGCGGCGATAGAGGCGAAGGGCCGGTTGAAAGCCGGGGGTCGTGCCAGTCTCAAGCCAAAGACAGCGATAACCTCGCGCACGGGCGGCATCCAGCAGTCCGTGCATCAAGGCCTGAGACGCCCCTTGCCCCCGCCTGGCGGCGGCAACGTGCATGGACTTGAGCTCGGCCTCTTCGGACCCCAACGCCTTGAGCGCCGCCACCCCATAAAGCAGCCCTTCGCGACAGGCGCCCCAGAAAGTGATATCCGGGGCTTTGAGCCGCGCCACACCAAAGAAGTGACAGGTGTCTGGCGGCGATTCCGACAGAGCAAAAGCAGCATGAGCCTTTAACAGGTCGAGCACATCCGGCCGCTCTGGGTCATCTAGGGCAAGATCAAACGCCATAGGCTTACTTCTTCGCGGCGGGTTTCGTTTCCGGCTTGGCTTCGGGCTTGCCTTCCGGCGCCGGAGCCTGGGCACTGATCAGCTGGATACGGAAGATCAGGGTGCTGTTGGCCGGGATCGGCCCACGCACCAAGCTTCCATAGGCCATGTCCGACGGGATGACGATTTCCCATTCATCGCCTGGCCGCATCATCCGCACGGCCACTTCCCAACCGGGGATCAGCTTTTTCAGCGGAAAGGTCGAAGGCGCGCCGCGCTTGAAGGACGAGTCAAACACCTCGCCGTTCACCAGCCGCCCTTCGTAATGGACGGTGACATCGTCCGACAGCTTGGGGTTCACACCCGTTTCCGGTCCGGATTTCAGCACGCGGTACTGGACACCCGGCATTACAACCGTCCCCGGCAGCCGGGCTGAGGTTTTCAGATAGGCCTGATCCGGGCTGACGGATTTGCCCCCCAGACCGTCAAGGGTGGCACAGCCGCTCAATACCGACGCCGCGATCATCAGACCAGCCAGTTTGTAAACACGCATGGTTCACCTCACCCTTTGTGGCGGAAAAGTTTCAGTCCTACCCTATCGTGTGGGTCATGGATTTCAACTCAATCCGTGCCTTGCCGAGCGATGTCTCCGCCACGACATCAGACATCACCCAAGGACCGTCATCCCCAATCCGCGCAAAGGTGATCACGATCGGACGGTTGAGGCCCTGGTTCTGCTTTTCGGGTGGTTTTTTCTTGAAACCGGCCACTTCCTTGTAGAACACGCGGCACTGGACCGCCGTCTTGAGGCCGAGATCTTTTTCGCGTTTACTCAACTCGGTTGGGGCACGCTCGGTAAATTCCAGATTGTAGCGCTGCTTGCCATCAAAGATCTTGAGCGTCCCCTTGCAGATATCACGGCTCGAGCCCGAGAGGCTGACATTCAGCAACTGAGTCAGGGGATCATTCGATTCACGCTTCTGGGCCAGACTGGCGGGCGGATCCCCCATGAAGTCGTATTGCGGGTTAGACGTCGTCAACACGTCGCTGTCGCGCCAGGCCACATTCACCTTGCGGTCACGCTTTCCGTCGATGTTCTGGTGCGTAAAATTGATCGAGCGCGCTTCACCGTCAACAAGGCGCGCGGTACCGCTGGCGCGCTGGTCGAGCTTCTTGAAGGCGCTCAGCACCCCATAGCTGCGCAAGCGGGTGCGGTTTTCAACCGCGCCGTCCCGGACGCTGTGGTCCAAGGAAATGTCCAGCACCTTGACCACCAGACGGCCATCATAACGCAGGGCCAGCTTAAAATTCGACGGAGCCGCAACCGGCGCAGCGGCCTCGGCGAACGCGGTGCTCGGCATGGCCGCAAACACCATGAGTCCCAGAGCGAGCACCGCACCGGGCTTGCGGTTCCGGTCCAGCTTCTGACACACTGAAACCTGACTGATAGTCTTGCGCATGACACTAACCTTTGTCGCTTACCCGTCCCACCGACCTGTCTGTTAGCCGATTGAAGCTGAACCGCAAATGACGGGTTGCCAGTGGCCCGGGTCTCGTGGGCATCTTATGGGGCATCTTAGGACCGGTGTGACCGTCCAAGCACAGGAGACGCCGTGTCCATTTCCCGCCCCCCGCTGACTCCGCCCTCTGTGCCGGTGCTGGAAACCGGGCTTTTGCGATTACGAGGCCATCGCCTGTCTGATCTTGAGGCCTGCCTGGCCCTCTGGAGCCACCCAGACGTGACGCGCTTTATCGGCGGACGCCCCGTGACGCCCGAGGAGATCTGGTTGCGCCTGATGCGCTATGCCGGGCATTGGGCCTTGCTGGGCCATGGCTACTGGGTCATCACTCTAGCGGCCTCAGATACCGTGATCGGCGAAGTTGGTTTGACCGACTTTCTGCGGGATTTGACCCCGTCGCTGGCGGGGAAACTGGAGTTGGGCTGGGTGCTAGACCCTCACTATCAGGGACGCGGCCTCGCCCAACAGGCCGTGCAGGCGGTCCTGGGTTATGCCACCACGGCTTGGCCGGACATGGATCGCGTCTGCATGATCGACCCCGACAATACGGCGTCGATCCGTCTGGCGCAGCGCTGCGGGTTCAAGCCCTATGCCGAGACCACCTATAAGACCGCGCCGGTCATACTGTTTGAACACAAGTAAGACTTTTTTAACCGGCTCAGGCTGCAAAGCTCGGGTTTGCCCCGCCAAAACGCTTGACGCGAGACGACTCCTTCGCCTATACACCCCGTCTCTCGCGCGGCGGACCTCTGTTGCGCGCCGTTTTACTTTTTCGACGAAGGTTGTGCCTATGTCGCGCCGTTGCGAACTCACGGGTGTTGGCCCGATGGTCGGCCACAGAGTGAGCCACTCCAATATCAAGACGAAGCGCCGCTTTTTGCCGTCGCTGCGTGAAACTGCGCTCCAGTCCGAAGCACTGGGCCAGTCGTTCCGTCTGAAGATCACGAACGCCGCTCTGCGCACCTTGGACTTCAAGGGTGGACTGGATGCGTTCCTGATCAAGGCTTCGGATGATGTGCTGTCGCTCCGCGCCCGCCGCATCAAAAAGCAGCTGAAGGCTAAGCTGGACACCCAGCAAGCCTAAGGCCAGTCTTTCCTAAGACCTGACTTCAGGATCAAGGTCTTAAAAGCCGGTGTTCGCACCGGCTTTTTTGCGTGCGCGTCTGTCTTCAGTGCGCCTCCAAAGGGGCCATCCAGTCAAAGGCCTGGAGCGTTGTCGGCACGTCCGGCATAAAGTTGTTGTCTGAGGCGACAAAAATCCGCCAGCCGCCCTCAATCGGCAGCACCCAAAGCCCCTCAAGATTGCCCCGCATATAGGGCGGCGAGAGGGTCGCCAGATGGGTGACCTTTACGGACTCACCCCTGTCATCGTCATTTAGACGTATATGGGCGATCTGGCCCCAGAACCCCTGTATGGGGTCAAAATGTCGAAACAGCGCAATCAGATCGCGGGTCTCTTGACCCTCCGCCGGAGGCAGGGCCTCTAAACTGGTTAGGCTGTAGCCCAGACCGCCAAAGCCGCCACCTCGGGCCCCCGCCGCCAGCAGCTTGGCCCGAAAGCGACAGGCCCCGCCCGCAACCGGACAGACATAAAGCCCGCCGTCTTCGGTTCCGGCCAGCAGGACCGTGTCCCCCGACGCCGCACGCCCAACCGTGAGCGCCTCAAAACCGCGATTGCGGGGCATAGACGGAAGGTTGGTCAGGTTCAGAGTGTCGGCCCGGCCACTCAGTCCCGCCGGCGCGCGATAGGCTTGGATGCGGTGGGTCTGCTCAAAACCGACAAAGACTGTGCCGCTAACAGGATCGACCGCAAGGGACTCCGCATCGCCTTCGCGCTTATCGAGATGGGGCCGTCCGCCCGTGTCCTGCAGCAGACCCAGATGCAACACTGTGCTGTGTTGCGCCTTCGCCCATTGCTCGGGCTGGGGCAAGGCCATGGCCAGCCAATCCCCCGTGTCCGACAGCCCAACCACCTGAAGCTGGCCATCCGACCTGGGCCGGACATGCAGAGCCGACAGCCCGCCAAGACGCGCCGTGTGGGCCATCGAAAAGGACAATCCGCCGCGATAGACCAGTGCCCCAACACGATCCGAGGGCGGCCCACCAGCCTTTGACTCCGCCAACAGCGGCAAAGGCGTGAGCGGAACAGTCACCCGCAATACCGGAGCCTCGCCATCCGCAAACGCATCCGGCAACGGGGCACGCAGCTGCCGGCCTGCGACAACACCAAAGCCCAGGCCCGTTAGGACCAGCACGGATAGGACCAAGATGGCTATGCGGCCAAAGTCTGTCTGTCGCATCCGAAGCCTCCAAGCGTCGTCTAACCGATCAGCGTGACGGGCGTGCGACTTCTTCTCCGGTTGTGCGCCGCAATCCTTTCAAAGTCGTCGAGACAGCGCCCGCAGGAGCGCCCGCCGGAGACAGAACGCCACCCCGTTCGCGCGCCAGCCCCTTGGTATCGGCCGTGCGCACCCGCGTCTCGAACAGCTCAGCCAGCTTTTCGACCATGGCCCCGCCGAGCTGTTCAACATCCACCAACGTCAGGGCGCGGCGATAGTAGCGGGTGACATCATGGCCAATCCCGATGGCCAGCAGCTCAACAGGACTGCGGGTCTCAATTTCCCCGATCACGGCCCTGAGGTGGCTTTCCAGATAGGTACCGGAATTGACTGACAGAGTCGAATCGTCCACCGGCGCGCCGTCGGAAATGACCATCAGGATCCGGCGCGCTTCGGGCCGGGCCAACAGGCGCGAATGCGCCCAGACCAGCGCCTCGCCGTCGATGTTTTCCTTGAGCAACCCTTCGCGCAGCATCAGGCCGAGGTTCTTACGCGCCCGACGCCAAGGCGCATCCGCCGCCTTGTAGATAATATGGCGCAGATCATTCAGACGCCCCGGCTGAGCGGGCTTACCGGATTTGACCCAGGCCTCGCGCGACTGACCGCCCTTCCAGGCGCGGGTGGTAAAGCCCAGCACCTCGACCTTGACCCCACAACGCTCAAGCGTGCGGGCCAGAATGTCAGCACAGACGGCGGCAACCATGATCGGCCGTCCGCGCATGGACCCGGAATTGTCGATCAATAAGGTCACGACCGTGTCGCGAAACTCGGTGTCCTGCTCCTGCTTGAACGACAAGGGCGCGCTGGGCTCGGTAATGACTCGGGTCAGACGGGCCGCGTCGAGGATCCCCTCTTCGAGGTCAAAACTCCAGGAGCGGTTCTGCTGCGCCATCAAACGGCGTTGCAACCGGTTGGCCAGTTTGCTGATCACCTGCGACAGGTTCGACAGCTGCTGGTCGAGCATGGCCCGCAGGCGCTCCAGCTCCTCGGGCTCGCATAGGGCATCGGCGGCGATGACCTCGTCATAGGCCGAGGTAAAGACCCGGTATGGATTAGGCTTGCCGGTTTCTGGCGGCGGGGTGTGGTTTGGGGCCGCGCCCTCCTTGCCCTCCGCTTCGCCGGTCTGGTCGCCGTCTGGGCTGGCCTCGGCCTGGCCCTCCTGGGCGGTCGAGGGGTCGGGTGGCGTGGGTTCCGGCGGGGCCTGATCGGGTCCAGACTGACTATCCCCCTCCCCGCCTTCGCTCTCAGAGTCCTCGTCCTCCGGCTCGGGCGGCTCCTCGGCATCGCGCGGACGGTCGTCTTCGCCATCTTCGGGGCTTTCCTCGTCGGCGGCATCGGCCGAATCGTCGACAAGGCCGAGATCCTTGAGGATCTGGCGGGCCAGACGGCTATAGGCATCCTGATCGTGCAAGGCCTCAATCAGCGCATCCAGATCGCGGCCGGCTTTGGATTCGATTTCGCCTCTCAAGATGTTCAGCGTCGGCAGGGCCGCCTCGGGACTGGGCATCCCCGTCAGACGCTCTCGCGCCAGAAGCCCGACGATGTCCCCGAGTGGCAGACGGGTGCGGTCTTCGATCCGACCGATCCCGGACTTTTCGACTTGAGCGGTGAGCGCGGCCTGAAGGTTGGCGGCCACTCCGCCGAGGGTCCGCGCCCCAATGGCATCAAGGCGCGCCTGTTCGAGGCCGTCAAACACCTCGCCGCTGGTCGGATCCATCGGACGGCCGCGCGCATGGCGGCCCGTATGGTGATGCGCCACCCGCAAGGCCAACCGATCGGCCTGGCCCCGTAGCTGCGCCGCCTGTTCGGGGGACATGTCCCGGGGCGGATGCGGCAGGACCGCCTTTTGCCCCGCCAAACGCGGCCCATCCGCACCGAACGAAATCTCGAGCTCTGGCGATTCAGCCAAGGACCGCGTGGCCTGCACCAGCGCCCGCTTGAAGGGCTCTGCCTGACGGGCGGACGATGGCGCGGGAAGCGAAACTGGGCGGGAAATAGGGGTGGACATACCCTCTAAATAGCGATCCCGCCGCCCCGCGTCACCCCCCGCTTATCCGATGAATGGCGGCCTTAATAGGCGTCGCTGAAGCCAAAGGTCGGCTTGCGGTCTTTCCAGCGCCCCCGGGTAAAGTCCGGGAACTCCAGAGTTTTGCTGCCCTCGGCAATGGACTGCTCTGACAAGGGCGTGATGGCGCTCCATGAGACCCCATCATAGACATCCATCGGCATGGGATCGCCATTACGCAGCGCCTCAACGAACGCATGGATGACAAAGAAATCCATGCCGCCGTGACCCGACCCAGCGGCCTCGGTTTCCCAGCGAGTCCAAAGCGGGTGATCATAGGCCTTGAACCAGTCCGCCGCCTTGTCCCAGCGATGGGGCGCGCTTTTGCCCTCAATATGGACCGACTGGTTGACATCCATCCACAAGCCTTGCGTCCCTTGAACCCGGAAGCCCAGCGAATAGGGCCGTGGCAGGCTCGTATCGTGCTGAAGCAACAGGGTTTCGCCATTGGCACAGCCAATCGAGGTGGTGACAATATCACCGAGCTTGAACTTGACCTTGGCATTGGGATGATCAGCCCCGCCCGTCTTGACGATGTAATCGTGCAGACCCCGGGCCTTGGAAGCGAAGCTGCTCAGGGACACCATGCGGTTGCCCCGGTTCAGGTCGATATAGTTGGCAATCGGCCCGATGGCGTGCGTGGGATAAAGCTCACCATTGCGCTCTACCGAATGCTGGGTTCTCCACCGCGCTTCGGACCAGCTCTTGGGCCCGAACTCGACTCCACCGCCATAGGGCTTATTCGGATCGCCGCTGTTGAATTTCACCGCCCGTAGATCGTGCTGATAACCGGCCTGAAGGTGGACCAGCTCGCCGAACAGCCCCTCGCGCACCATCCGCAGGGCAGCCATCACATCGCGGCGATAGCAGACATTTTCTAGCACCATATAGGGCGTGCCGGTCCGTTCATGCGCGTCAACCACATCCCAATGATCCTGGAGCGTGACCCCAGCGACCACTTCACAGGCGACCGGGATCTTGGCTTCCATGGCCGCGATCGACATCGGCGCGTGCCATTCCCACGGGGTGGCGATGATGACGGCATCCAGTCCCTTGTGCTCAAGAAGCTTTTTGTAGGCCTGATCGGGGGCACCGCTATAGGTCTTGGGCGGCTTACGCCCCGAAGCGGCAATGATCCCCAGCGCCTTAGCCAGCATCAGCGGCTCGATGTCACACAGCGCGACAATCTCGACATCTTTGCGCACCAGCAATAAGGGCATCAGGCTCTGAGCCCGCATCCCCGTGCCGATAATCCCAATCCGCACCGTGTCGCTGGGCTTCAGCCGGCGCGGACGGGCCGAGGCGGCAACCGGCAGGGCTGACGCTGTGGTGGCTCCCCCCGCCAAGGCCGAAACAAACTGACGACGATCCATATTGCCCCCCGATTCTGTCGGCCCCGTCTTGAGCTATCCGAACCGCTCGGGCCTGACAGGCTGAAACACCCTACGACAAGTCTAGAGTGCAACCATTTGCGTCCGCCAGCGCAAAAGTGGCAAGCGCAAAACCATAACCCGGTTCTCGCCGCCGCATTGCCGCCTAAATTTCGACATAATCAGAGTGACCCCCGGTCATAAATTACAGTTCATTTATGATATCACTTTGATGTACGTTTAGAAAATTTGACCATACACATTACAACGCCACCTATCGCTTGCGCAATGAAGAATAAAATAGACAAGTTTATAAAATTACAAATAATTTAATATTTGATACATTCACACAATAGTTTCGGTTGAAATTACTTTTTACTCTGTAAAAAATTTATATGAAGGATTTTAC
>DAITMY010000094.1:0-8260 GCA_036834925.1 Asticcacaulis sp. | reverse complement strand
GCCTATAGTCCCCCCTTGTCGCCGCCGGTGGATCCGGTCGAAGCCACATTGCGCCAACAGCCGCCGATGGTTTTTGCGCCCTCAGCGCAGGGCTTTGTCTCACAGTCCGAATATGACGACGAAGAGAGCTGGGATACGGCGGTTAATGGTCGCATTGCCGTTCCGGAAACGGACGAGGTCGAAACGTCAGGGCGTAACCTTCAGCCCCTGTTGTTGATGGGGGCGGTCAGCACGCTCGGCATCATGGCGCTTGGAGCGGCCATGGCGTCGTTCCTGCGGGCGAAGGAGCAACCGATTGCGCCGGCTGGGTTCTTAGAAAACTACAGCAATCTGGCGATTATCCTCGCCGTTGCGGGCGTGACCTGTATCTCGGTCTCGGTCTATTTCTTCCTCAAGCGCCTTGGTGGCGTAAGGGATTAGGTTCCAAATAATATGCTAATTTAGCGTCGGGGCATGAGCGATCATGCCCCGATTTCTGTTATTTAAAGGCTGTTTTTTTCGTGCTATCGCTTGGCGTATGAGCACACAAACCCTTCCCGATATGGACTTTGGCCTCGGTGAAACCGCTGAGGCGATTCGCGAAACCACCCGCCGGTTCAGCGCTGATAAGATCGCGCCCCGGGCCGCGGAGATCGATGAGACCAACAGCTTCCCGCGCGACCTCTGGCCGCTGATGGGGGATCTGGGCCTTCATGGCATTACCGTCGAGGAAGAAGACGGGGGCCTGGGGCTGGGGTACCTTGAGCATGTGCTGGCGATGGAAGAAGTGTCGCGGGCCTCGGCCTCGGTGGGCCTGTCCTATGGCGCGCACTCGAACCTCTGCGTCAACCAGATCCGCCGCTGGGGGAATGCCGAGCAAAAGGCGCGCTACCTGCCCAAGCTGATTTCCGGGGAGCATGTGGGCTCGCTGGCCATGTCCGAAGCCGAAGCGGGATCGGACGTGGTGTCGATGAAGCTGCGCGCCGACAAGCAAGGTGATCGCTATATCCTCAATGGTACCAAGTTCTGGATCACCAATGCGCCCCATGCCGATACGCTGGTGGTCTATGCCAAGACGGACATGGAGGCCCACAGCCGGGGCATCACCGCGTTCCTGATCGAGAAGGGCATGAAGGGCTTTTCCGTCAGCAACAAGCTGGTGAAAATGGGTATGCGCGGGTCGGACACCGCCGAGCTGGTGTTCGAGGACTGTGAGGTTCCCGCAGAAAATATCATGGGGCCGCTAAACGGTGGTGCCGGGGTGCTGATGTCGGGGCTCGACTATGAGCGCGCGGTGCTGGCGGCCGGGCCGCTGGGGATCATGCAAGCGGCACTGGATGTGGTGCTGCCCTATGTGCGCGAGCGCAAACAGTTCGGTAAGCCGATCGGCAGTTTCCAGCTGATGCAGGCCAAGGTCGCGGACATGTATGTGGCGCTCAATTCCGCCCGGGCCTATGTCTATGCGGTGGCGCGGGCCTGTGATGCTAATAAGACCACGCGCTTTGATGCAGCTGGCGCAATCCTGCTGGCCTCAGAAAACGCGGTCAAGGTTTCACTCGAAGCGATCCAGGCCTTGGGCGGAGCCGGGTACCTGCGCGAATGGCCGGTCGAGCGGCTTCTGCGTGACGCCAAGCTCTATGACATCGGGGCTGGGACCAATGAAATCCGCCGGTTCCTGATTGGCCGCGAATTGATCAACAACTGATCTTAAACTAATCAGCATTTAGTCTATCTGAACGCCCGGTGTCACGCCGGGCGTTTACGCTTCGTCAGGGGGATGACTTTAAACCTGATCCTGTAGTTTAATGATCAGGACTTTCCTATGACTCATCGATGGGATCCGGACCTTTATGCCCGGTTCACCCGATATCGGGAACGTCCGGCGCTGGATCTGTTGTTACAGGTGCCTTCGGACTTTGAGCCGCGCGAGATTTGGTACTTGGGCTGTGGCGATGGCGAGCTGACGGTTCTATTGAAAACGCGGCATCCCAAGGCGGATGTCTATGGTCTGGACGCCAGCCCCCATATGATGGATCGGGCGCGCACCTGCCGCAGCGATGTCACCTGGGTCGAGGATGACATCACCCGCTGGACGCCGCGCGGGCCGGTCGACATGATTTTCACCAATTCGGCTCTGCAATGGGTCCCGGACCACGAGCCTTTGTTTGCGCGCCTGATGGGGTATCTGAATAGGGGCGGCATTTTGGCCTGCCAGATGCCAACAACCCACAAGGTGATCTGGCGCGAGATCCTGTGCGAGATGGTGCACGACCCGCACTGGATTGAACACTTGGCCGATGCCGAGGGGCCGGTGCGAATCGAGCCGAAAGACACCTATTATCGCTGGATCAAACCCTGGGCGTCGCGGCTGGAAATCTGGTCGACGACCTACATGCATGTTCTTGAAGGGGAAGATCCGGTGTTTGACTGGATGCGTGGTACTGTGCTGCGGCCCTATCTTCAGGCCCTGCCGACTGTGTCGTTACAGGACCGGTTCCTAGAAGATGTACGGACGCGAATGGGGCACCTTTTTCCCCGAGAGCCCGACGGGACCATCCTATTTCCGTTTCCGCGTCTGTTTATTGTGGCCAACCGCAGTTGATGAGGCGGTATCCCCGACGCGGACGGCCAAGGCCTGCTCGTCACGGTCAAAGGTGATCAACGGCACGTCCGGGTGCACGGTTTGCCGCCGTATGCGCAGCAGAGGCAAAGGACAGTCCAGCTTTGACAACATGGTGCGGGTCGCCGCATGGCCCGCCGCAACGGCCAGATCATAGGCTTTCCAGTCGCGGATCTCGACGCCCGCAGGCTGGGGGATGACCAGAAAATCGGTCGCACGGCGGCTTTCGGCGAGGTCCGACGCCGTGGTGATGGTGGCAGACCGCATCAGCACCGATACGATCGGCGGCCCTTTGCGCCAATCACCCGACAGCACCCAATCGCCCAGCGACTTGTTGAGGGCTAGGGATTGCGGATCCAGCCCTCGGGCGCGCGTCACATCGACACCGATGACGGTCCCAAGGTGCATGTCGCGCATCAGATCCGCCGGAAAGCTGCGCATCACCGCCCCGTCCACCAGCACTTGGCCATTCATCACCACGGGCGGCATGACCCCGGGCAGGGAGATGGAGGCTCGCAAGGCGTCACGCAGGCGACCACGTCGGTGGCACAGGTGCGTCCCAGTCGTCAGGTTGGACGAGACGCAAAAGAACGGCAAGCCGAGGTCTTCAATGGCCGCATCGCCAAAATGGGTCTCAAGCCGGGCATCGACCTTACTGCCATTGGTCATGGCTAGCAGCGGAAAGGCGATGTCATCAAGCGGGCTGGAGTCGACAAAGGCCGCCCGCATGCGCTGGTCGCACTCGGCCTGATCCCAGCCCATGGCCAGGGTGGCAGCAATGATCCCGCCCATCGAGGCCCCGCCGACGAAATCGATCGGGATCTTGGCCTCGCGCAAGGCCCGGATGGCGCCGATATGGGCAAAGGCCCGCGCGCCGCCTCCGGACAGAACCAACCCCACCGACTGTCCCGTCACCAAACGCGCCAGACGCTCCAGATCCGACGCTTTAAGGCTCTCGCAGAGATGAAACCAGCGTCCCGGACGAACGGCATCAATCCAACGGCCCGTCTCTTTTGGTGGGGTGTACGGCGGATGCAGCAGCAACAGATCCGGCTCGCGCAAGTGCGCCAGCGGGTCTTCGCCGCGGACCGACGGGTTGCAGATCTCTTTTTGGCTATCGGCGACCCAGAACAGATGATCGACCTGGCGGATACAGAGGTTGCGCCAGCCGCTGTCTGCGGATCCTGCACAGTAAAAAACATAGTCGTGGCTGTCTTCAAGGCTGGCAAACCAGCTGTCAGCCGACCGAACCGCATCGCTCGTGACCACGCGGACACTGAACCCCATTTGGCGGACGGTACGGGCGACCGCTTCGGTCAGATCCCGTACCGGCGCTTCGGTCAGACCCAGAAAGGCAAAGACGCGCGGTTCCGACAGGGGCGCGGCATCGCGGGTGCGCAAGACCACGGTGCGGGCCAGATCCATCAATAGCTCCGGATAGGCCGGAATGGTGCGCAAAAAGGCGTCCCGGGGCAGGGCCACGATCTCACTGTCGCGCAGCGCTACAACGGTGGCGGTATGGTTCGTGCCGGCGATCATGGCCATTTCGCCGACCGGTTCGCCCGGACGCACAAGGCCCGCCAGAACAGGCTGACCATCGGATCCGGCCCGATAAACGCCTAGGCGACCGGCTTTCAGCAGGAACAAAGTATCGGCTGGATCGCCCGCCGAAAATAAAGGCGCGCCGCCAGACAGGGTGAACCAGCTTGTTTCCTCGGGGGGCTGACCATCAAAAATCCGTGCAAGCACTGATTCATGTGACGCGCGCTCTGTTGGACCGTTCATGGGCCGTCTATCCTGTGCGAGACTCGCTTAGCCATGTTCCGCATATAAGGTCGGGATTAGCAAACGGCGATTGGATCTAGGCCACAAGGTTCATGAAGAAACGATCTTGTGCAATTGCGCGAGTAGGGGGTAAGACAATGACGTATCAACAATTTTTCATGGCGCATCATGCCCTCTAATCGCCGGATCAAGACAAATCTCTCTTTGGCTTCCGCAGAGTTTGACAGTCTGCGCGCGCACAATCAGGCGCTGGTTGAGGCCTTGCGCGAGCAGGTGCAGCAGGCCGCCCGGGGCGGCAGCGATGCGTCACGCGAGCGTCATGTCAGCCGGGGCAAGCTGTTGCCGCGCGATCGGGTCGAACAGCTGCTGGATTTTGGCTCGCCCTTCCTTGAAGTCGGCGCTTTGGCCGCGCATGGCATGTACGACGGCGAGGCGCCGGGCGCGGGCATGATTACCGGCATTGGCCGGGTCAGCGGACGCGAGGTCATGATTGTGGCCAACGACCCGACCGTCAAAGGCGGGGCCTATTTCCCCTTGACGGTCAAGAAGCACCTGCGGGCGCAAGAGATCGCGTTTGAGAACCGTCTGCCCTGCATTTATCTGGTTGATTCCGGTGGGGCCAACCTGCCGCACCAAGCCGAGGTGTTTCCGGACCGCGAGCACTTTGGTCGGATTTTCTACAATCAAGCCCGGATGAGCGCCGAGGGCATCCCCCAGATCGCCTGTGTGATGGGCTCCTGTACGGCGGGCGGGGCCTATGTCCCGGCCATGTCCGATGAGACGGTGATCGTCCGCAATCAGGGCACCATTTTCCTCGGTGGGCCGCCGCTGGTGAAGGCCGCGACCGGCGAGGTGATCTCCGCCGAGGATCTGGGCGGGGCCGAGGTCCATGGCCGCCGCTCGGGCGTGGTCGATCATGTGGCGGTCAACGATGACCATGCGCTGGAGATCGTGCGCAATATCGTCGCCACCCTGAACACGGTCAAAACCCATACGCTTGATGTCAAGGAGCCGGTCCCTCCGGCCTATGACCCTGAAGAGCTTTATGGCCTGATCCCCGCCGATGTGCGTGCCCCCTATGACGTGCGCGAGGTAATTGCCCGTCTGGTGGATGGGTCCGAGTTTGACGAGTTCAAGGCTCTTTATGGCACCACCCTGGTCTGTGGCTTTGCCCGGATCTGGGGCTATCCGGTGGCGATCCTGGCCAATAATGGCGTGTTGTTCTCGGAAAGCGCGCTCAAAGGAGCGCACTTCATTGAGCTGGCATGCAAGCGCAAGATCCCGCTGATTTTCCTTCAGAATATCTCCGGCTTTATGGTTGGCGGCAAATATGAAGCGGGCGGGATCGCCAAGGATGGGGCCAAGCTCGTGACCGCCGTGGCCTCGGCCAATGTGCCCAAGTTCACGGTGCTGATTGGCGGCTCGTTCGGAGCGGGCAACTACGGCATGTGCGGCCGTGCCTATAGCCCGCGGTTCCTGTTCACCTGGCCCAATTCGCGGATTTCGGTGATGGGCGGCGAGCAGGCCGCCAGCGTTCTGGCGACCATCCGCCGGGATGCCATGGAGGCCAAGGGCGAGACCTGGCCGACCGAACAGGAAGAGGCCTTCAAGGCCCCGATCCGGGCCCGTTACGAAGACGAAGGCTCGCCCTATTATGCCACGGCCCGGTTATGGGATGACGGGATCATCGATCCGGCCCAGACCCGCGACGTGCTTGGCCTGGCGATCAGCGCCAGCCTCAATGCCCCGATCCCCGACACGCCCTTTGGCGTGTTCCGTATGTAAGGAGCGCTCGCCATGTCCGACAATCCGATCGCCGAACCGTTTGTCGATAATCCGACTGAGGCGCTGCCGGGGCTAGTCCTGTTGGACGCCAGCCCGTCGGGGGTGGCCTATGTGGTCATCAACCGCCCGCAGAAGAAAAACGCCTTTGACGCCGACACCATTGTCGCCCTGCGCGAGGCGTTCGAGACCCTGCACGGGGCCGATCATGTGCGGGTGGTGTTCGTGATGGGGGCCGAGGGCACCTTCTGTGCGGGGGCGGACCTTGGCTGGATGCGTCAGGCGGTCGAATGGACCGAGGACGAGAACCGTCAGGATGCCATGGAACTGGCGCGGATGCTCAAGGCGCTGCACGACATGCCCGCGTTGACGGTGGCGCTGGTGGACGGTGCGGCTATGGGCGGCGGGGCAGGCCTCGTGGCCGTCTGTGACATGGCTATTGCCACCGAGGCCGCCAAGTTCGCCTTTTCCGAGGTCAAGCTGGGCCTGATCCCGGCGACCATCAGCCCCTATGTGGTTGACGCCATTGGCCCGCGCGCGGCCAAGCGTCTGTTTGCCACCGGCCAGGTGTTCGATGCGGCCATGGCCCAAGAGATCGGCCTGGTGCAGGCCGTGGTCAAGGATGGCGACGGCTTGAGAGCCGAGGCCGAAGCCCTGTCCGACCAGATGATGGCCTGTGCGCCGGGGGCGATTGCCGAGTCCAAGCGTCTGGTCTGGGATGTCTGGGGCCAGAAGATCGACCACCGGCTGATGGAGGAGACGGCCCGCCGGATCGCCAAGGCCCGCACCAGCCCCGAAGGGCAGGAGGGGGTGCGCGCCTTTCTCGAACGCCGCAAGCCGTCCTGGGCTGAGGGCGGCAACTGAGGCGCGATGACGGATCCCTCTCCCACAGTGCCTGAGGTCCGGCTGACTGTCCGTCAGCGGCTGGATCAGGCCTATCGGCGACTGCATATCCCGGTCGCCGTGGGGGACCCATGTCCGGCGTGTCAGACAGTGCTGCAAGGGCCCTATTGCCATGCCTGTGGTCTGGATACGACCGCCCACCACCGCAGCCTTTGGGTGTTTTTGGTCGATATGGCCAAGAGCCTGACCAGCTATGATTCCAAGCTCGCCCGAACCCTACGCGGTCTGATTATCACGCCGGGCCGGTTTGTGTGGGCCTATATCGAGGGCCAGCGCTCGGATCGACTACCGCCGCTTCGGCTGTTCTTTGTCTCGCTGATGGTGCTGTTTCTTGTGGCAAGTGTCGTGGCCCGCAGTGGCATGCCACAGCCCGATGCCCCCGTTGCGCCGCGTCCCATGGCTGAGCGTTATAAGCTTGTGGATGGGGTCCAGGTCTATCAACCGCCGCCAGAGGTCCCAGTTGATACCTCGCGCGGTTTTCTCAAGGGTCTCGCCGATCTTAAGGTGCAACTGGATCTCGAAGCCCGATCCGATGGCCACGTGGATCGCAGCGAAGCGTGGCTGTCCTACAAAATCGGCAAGGTTCTTGAGGCCCCTGGCACCTATTTCCGTCTCGTCTTGGGGCTTGGCAATAAGCTGGTGATCCTGTTGTTGCCATTGATGGTTTTGGCTCTGGCGATCCTGTGTGTGGGCAAGCGCTCGGTGCGCCTCTACGACCTCGGGATCGTTTCGCTCTATAGCCTCAGCGTGGGGTTTGCCGCCCTGACCGGGGTTCTGCTGCTGCCCTTAAGCCTGTGGGGCTATGGGTTTGCGGCCTTGGTGGGGTTGTTCGTGATCTATCTGACGCCGTTGCTGCGGGGCGGGCTTGGCCTGTCCTGGATTGGCGCGGCGCTGCGGTCCGTTGTGACCTCGGTAGTCCTTGGCCTGTGTTTCTGCGCTTTGCTGTTTCATCTGGTGATGACCGGTCTGAGCCGTATCTGACGTCATAATCGTGGCCTCTGTGCGGGGCCGAATGTGGGAGAGCTGTCATGTTTGGGTCCGTTCTGGTGGCCAACCGCGGTGAAATCGCCTGTCGTGTGTTCCGCACCGCCCAGGCCATGGGTCTGCGGACCATTGCCGTGTTTTCCGAGGCCGATGCTGGGTCTGTGCATGTCCAGATGGCCGACGAGGCGGTGCTGATCGGCCCGGCAG